>JABDAM010000014.1:32306-32377 GCA_013289145.1 Alphaproteobacteria bacterium
CAAAATCGCCGCTTCCTGCATCGCCGCGCGCAGGTCCAGCACTTGGCCGCTATAAGCCTGATGCAATAAAT
>JABDAM010000015.1 GCA_013289145.1 Alphaproteobacteria bacterium
AACAGCATTTCGCCGGCTGGAACCCGCGGCGGGTTTGTATCTCTAATTTTACCTGTTGTTTCGCCCTATCGCACATGCGGTAGGCGCAGCCTGTCACCTAAGGTGATGGAGAAGCAATATCAGGACATCCGTAATCATCGGGAGTGCTTGCCGCATCCGCCCGGGCGGCAATACATAAGCTTCCAATCGTTGCTGCGAGAAGGAATGTGCTAAGACCAAGGCGGACAGGATTAATTTTCTGCCCAGTTGCGGCAGTTTGGCCAGTCTTTGAAAAACTTTCCTGCTTAACTTGAACGGCACGACGAGGTAGTAATTTCATGAAAAACTCCTAGCTTTAATGGTTGTCTGCGCAACATAGCATGCCCTAATGATTGCCCGCAAGGCATCATTATTTCCGTGCATCCCTTTGGTCGAAATTCGCCTATAATAACCGCCCTAATTACACGCGTGGTGGATGGAAAAAAGACCGGACGAAACGCGTTTTTCTTGACTTATGTGTGTCGAGCTGTGGTATTTAATCGTATGGATGATGTTCAAACTAAAACTGACGAAGCGCAAAGACTTTCCCGCGAGGCGGAAAGGATGAAAAACGATGGTAATTTCACTGCCGCAGCAAAGGGTTATGCCGAGGCTGCGCTGTTGATGGTTGGATTTGGCTATAACAAAGCTCTATTTGCAGTTTGGAATTCAGCAGAAGAATGTTTTAGGGCGGCAAATGATATTTTAGAGCTTGCAGAATTTAGGGAAAAATTGGCTGAAAATTTTTCTGAATTGAGAAAGAAGGTTCAGATCTTGGAAAATGCTGCTTCAGCTTATAGCCAAATTGGAAATTCAGCAAAGGCCATTGAATGCATGCTTCCTGTAATAGATTATCATTTAGAATATTGTTCTGATAATCATGAGAGAATAATTGGCCTGCTTAATAGATTGCAAAAAGATTATGAACAGATTGAAGATGAGGCTAAAGTTGCTGAGTGTCAAATTGCAATAGCCGAACAATACATTGTAGCTGCGAGCAAGCTTGAAGACAAAAATTCCTCCAAGGCTAAATATCTGCATAAAGCTGGAGAGGTTTTTGAGCTTTTGGAAATGGAAAATGAAGCTGGAATGTGCTTTGAGGGTGAAGCTAGGCTTAGGACTCATCCCGATGCGAAAATTCAAAGTTTAGGTCGTGCGCAGGAGAATTACGAAGCTGCCGGCAATTCAGGGGCCATCGAACGCGTTTTAGAGGCAAGCACAAAAATTTCAGAAACTCACCAGCAAATAATGGAAGCTAATAAAGCGGATGAAGCGGAAAGAATTTGGAATCAAAGTGTTGCTAGAGCGCTGGCGAAACAGGCGCAACAAGAACAGGAACGTGCAGCAGCAGAGGAAAAATTTCTGTTGAAACGCGCGGAAGAAGAGAGGCAACGTCTTTTAAGAGAGGCGTTTCGAGAAGAGCAGCGTAAACAGAAGGAACAGATTAATCAAGCTGAGGTGCAAAAAGCACGGGAAGCTAAAGTGTTTAGAATAACCGCGGAAAATCATGAGCAGGAAGGGGCATGGGGGGAAGCGGCAAAATGCTTTGAAGCCGAGGCGGAATTAAGGACAAGCGCTATTCGCGCGGCGATCGCCATGACGCGTTCGGGAATTTGCTATGCCCTGGACGGCCAAAAAGAAAAAGCGGACGAATTATTTGATCGCGCGATGCAATCATCCGATAGCCCGGAACAGAAATATATTATCGCCCGTACTTGGACAAAATATTCTCCTTCGGAATATCCCGACGATTACCCGGCAGACCTGCCTGACATCGGCTTCGCCATGCGGCGGCGGGAGATAGACGCCGCGCCGCGCCCGGCGCTATAAAAACATACAGATGGACGCGATGATCAGGCGCTAGCTGTGCAGCTTGAAAGGAAGTTTTTCTTGACTTTATTAGGGCGATTATGGGAATGAAAGTCATGAAAAATAATCAAAGCAAAATTAAAGAAGCGCAGAAGATTTGCGGCAGAGCGGAACAGTGCGAGAGTGCAGGAGATTTATTGGCTGCGGGAGAGAAATTTTCTCAGGCGGCATTATTGCTGGTTGGCGTGCTTCCGGATGTTGAAATATTTCAGGTGGTCGACAATGTAAAAAGGTGCTTTGGAGCAGTAAATGAGATTAACCGGCTAGCTATGTTCCATGAGGCATTATCGCAGGCTTTCTCTCATCCAAAATATAAATCTTCTCAGTTTGAGGAAGCCGCACGTTTTTATAGCCAAATGGAAGATTGGCCAAAAACGATTGAGTGCGCTATATCATCTACTCTAGTTATATTATCCATTAGAGATGAAGATGCTAATGCGGATGTTAAAAGAGGTCGCGTAATTAAAAATCTGCGTCATTTGATAAAAGCTTATGATCATCTCGGGGAATTGGATAAGAGCGAGCAGTATCGCGCAGAAATTGAGGAAATGGGAGGTTCAGTTGAGCCAAGAAAGAAATTATCTCCTGATCAAATAGAGGCTGGAAGGCAAATGTTTCGGCTTTTACAGATGCGTGCGGCACACAAAGCACAACGCGATTGGTTAACTGCCGGTGGATATTCTGAACGTATAGCGGAACTTCGCAAAACCCCATCTGGTATTGCTGATGCTTTGGCTGAAGCTTCAAAATTTTATATGTTGGGTGGCAATACAGCAATGGCAAATGCTTTGGCTGATAAGGCCATGACCTTCGCAGAAGGTAATCCAGCGTTAAAGGATCGAATTGTCCAGACTCAAATGAAAAGCTTTTCCAAAAGGCCAAAAAAAGGCATGCATCGTCGTACCGCAGGCTTTATACGTTTGCCGGTTTCGCCTCGTGCGGTGAAAAAAATCGTTGCATTCGGCCAGCGGTTTGGCCTATAACCCACCCATCACACACGTGAGGGTTGGGGCTTGCTTTAAAGTTCCTCTCCGGTGTCCGGGTTTTCTCGGATATCACTCCCTCGCGGCGGCTTAACTGGAGAAAGGACAAAGACCATGACTATGCCTACCGTGACCCTGCGCCAACTGATTGAGGCTGGCGTGCATTTCGGCCATCACACGCGCCGTTGGAACCCCAAAATGGCGCCGTATATTTTCGGCATCCGCAATAACATTCACATTATGGACCTGGAACAAACCGTGCCGATGCTGATGCGCGCGCTCCAGGCGATCCGCGATACGGTTGCCAAGGGCGGCCGCGTGCTGTTCGTCGGCACGAAACGCCAAGCGCAGGCAAGCATTTCCGAAGCGGCGCAACGCAGCGGACAATATTACGTCAACCACCGCTGGCTGGGCGGCATGATGACAAACTGGCCGACGATTTCACAGTCCATCAAACGCATGAGCGAATACGAAGAGCGTTTGTCAGGCGAGGAAGCCGGCGGTTACACGAAAAAAGAACGCCTGGGCATGCAGCTGGAATTGGATAAATGGAACCGTTCATTGGGCGGGATCCGCAACATGGGTGGCAAGCCGGAAATTATTTTCGTCCTCGACACCAACAAGGAAGAATTGGCGATCCAGGAAGCGAAGAAACTGGGCATTCCGGTCGTTGCCGTGATCGACAGCAACTCCAATCCCGATGGCATCACGTTCCCGATTCCCGGAAACGATGACGCTTTGCGCGCGATCAATCTGTATTGCGACCTGGCGGTGGAAGCGATCCTGGACGGCCTGAAAGAAGAAGTGAAACGTTCGGGGATCGACCTGGGCGCGAGTGCGGAATTGCCGGCAGAAGATATCCTGTCCGACGCGGATGCGGCGGTGGAGTTAGATACGCCTGCTGTTGCCAGCGCGTAACTTTCAAGAACCTTTCCCCGCTCCCTGCAGGGAGAGGGCCAAAGTGCTTAGTGAGCGAAGCGAGCTTAGCACTTTGGGGTGAAGGGGAGCTTCCGCCTGTTACCATTCTGGAGTTTCTGGATTCCCGTCACGTCCCCCTCATCCGCCCTTCGGGCACCTTCTCCCTGCAGGGAGAAGGGAAGTTTTGGTGGCTCATAAATGATTGTCACCCCGGCACGAGGCCGGGGTAACAGGGTTGTTTAATTTAGCAGTTTGTGCTATATCTTCACCAGCGTTTCAAACTCGCTAGCTAGTCCGGTTCCGCTTCCGACAGAGCGGATTTTTTGTGCGCGTATAATCTCGCACAGAATTCTGTTGTGTCGGGAGTGCCGTGAATACAACACCCAGCAATGGGAAATAAACTGCACACGTGACTAGCGTGGTTTGAAACTCCCGATGCCAACAGGAGGAAACCGTGCACTATTCAACATATCTTTTGCGTCACACACGCCGAGCAATTGGGCGGAATATTTATCAGCAGCGCTTGCGCTATCATATGACGCTGGAAAAACTCGCGCGGCTGGCGGATGTGCCATTATGGCAGCTCGATCAATATGAAATTGGAAAAAATGAAATTAAGCTGGATGAGTTGCTGCGGATTGCCTGTGTTTTCAGTCTTGGCGTAGAAAAATTATTCGTCTGAACGGCGGTGAAATCATTGACTTCCCTTGCCTTTCCTTGCTACATCCACCCTACAAAAACACGGGCTTTGTAAGGAGAAAATCATGTCTGTAGTATCTGCATCAGCGGTCAAAGAACTGCGCGAAATGACCGGCGCGGGGATGATGGATTGCAAAAAGGCGCTGGCCGAGACGGGCGGGGATATGAACTCGGCCGTGGATTGGCTGCGTAAAAAGGGCCTGGCGGCGGCGGCGAAAAAGGCCGGGCGCGTGGCGGCTGAAGGTTTGGTGGCCGCGGCGGTGGCGAGTGATAACCGTCACGGCGCGCTGGTTGAGGTGAATTGCGAAACTGATTTCGCGGCGAAGAATGAGAAGTTTATGGCGTTTGCTCATCAGGCCGCGCAAATGGCGCTGACGACGGGCGGCGATGTGGCCGCGCTGGCGAATGCGCCGCACGCAGAGGGTAAAACGCAATCGCAAGCTTTGACGGAATTGGTCGCTTCGATTGGTGAGAATATGAATTTGCGCCGCGTCGCGACGGCAAGTGTGACCAAGGGCGCGGGGGTTGTTGCATCGTACATCCACGCGGCGGCCGCGCCGAATTTGGGGCGCATTGGCGTGCTGGTGGTTTTGGAGTCTGATGCCGCGCAGGAAAAATTGGCGGCGTTCGGAAAACAAATTGCAATGCACATCGCAGCGGCGAAACCGGAGGCGTTGGATCGCAGCAGCGTGGATGCGTCGTCTTTGGAACGCGAACGCGCGGTCCTGACGGAACAAGCGCGCGCGAGTGGCAAGCCTGACAACGTCATCGAAAAAATGGTCGAAGGCCGGATTAAAAAGTTTTACGAAGACACCGTTTTGCTGGAACAATTGTTCGTCATCACGGGCGAGGGCAGTGTGCAGGACGCGATCAACGCGAAGGCCAAGGAATTGGGCTCGCCGATTGAACTGTCGGCATTCGTGCGTTTCAACCTGGGCGAAGGCATTGAGAAACAGGAAACCGATTTCGCGGCTGAGGTTCAGGCGGCGTTGGCAGGTTAACCTGCGGTGCTCGTTTTCATTGATGAAAGCGGCGATGCCGGATTTAAAGTAGACTCGTCACATAACTTGACGATGAGCATGGTTGTATTTGAAAATTATGATCATGCCGATTTTGTGCGCGCGAAAATTTCGGAACTTTCGAAAAGTTTGCGGGCTTGGCCGGAATTTAAGTACGCGCATACGCGCAAAGATATTCGCAAGGCGTTTTTCGAAGCCATTCGCGCCGATATGTTTCGTATGCGCGGGATCGTGGTGGCGAAGAAAACCGTTTACAGTCATTTCTTGCGCAACAATCCGGAAAAATTTTATAATTTTGTCCTGAAACAAATGCTGGAGAAAAGCGGCATTCAAGGCGCGCAAGTCCGCATCGACGGCAATTCGAATAAAAGTTTATTGAAGGCAGCCCGCGTTTATCTTCGCCGTGAAATGCCGGATGGAATGATTAAGAATTTAAAGTTCTGCGATTCTTGTGCCGAACCGCTAATTCAATTGGCGGATATGGTGACAGGTGCGATAGCGCGAGCACATTTACCGCAGCCGCAAATTGAGGCGCAAGGTTATTGCCGCTTGTTGGCGCCGAAAACTGAAAACTTGTGGATTTTTAGTTGATCCGGCCTCTGCCGGACGAATGGTCCGGCACAGCCGGTAAGTTCGCCCCACCTTCTAGCCCAGGCAAGCCGGGCAGGAACCCCATCCGGGGCCGTTTCGAAGGTGAAGGCATTTTTCAATTGTTATTATGGTGAATTTTTTCACCTAAGTCAAGGAAATTACGCAACTTCCTCGCATGCGCTGACGCCCGCGCAGCTGCGTTTAATCCCGGCCCAGGAGTTCATCGGCGCGCCGGTTTCGAGGAGGGTTTTTAGGCTGGACAGCACGCGCGGCCAGCCGTCGGAGATTTTGCTGGCCATGTCGGTATCCGCGCGCAGTTCGTCGTGCAAAACTTTCAGACAGACCATGTCGGCGATATCGCCGATGGTTTCGATGTCGAAACTGACGCGTGAAACGTCCGTGGGATCGTCGGGCATCATCCAGGTATAGACTAGGCGGTGTGGCGGATTGCTTTCCAGGATTTTGCCGGACATGGGGCTGCCTTTCGCGCTCCAGGGTGAGCCGACTTTCCAATCGCTCTGCATTTCAACGTCCCAATATTGGCGCGTGAATTCGGGGTTGGTCAGCGCGTCCCATACCTGCTCGGGCGTGGATTTGATGTAGGTGACATAGGTGAAGGTGGGTTTAGTCATCGGTTGGCTAGTCATTTTTTTTCTCCAGGGCTTGTTTGAGGTTGTTTAAAGCTGTCAGCCGCGTGCGCTCAAACTTGCTGACCCAGCGCGTGTGAATTTCCGCGATGGGAACGGGGTTGAGGTAATGCAGCTTTTCGCGGCCCCGCCAGACGGTTGCGACAAGATTTGCCGCCTCCAATATGGCGAGGTGTTTGGTGACGGCTTGGCGCGACATGTCGTGGTGCTCGCACAGCTCGCCGAGCGTAAGGCCGCCTTTGGCCCGCAGCCGGTCGAGCAGCGCGCGGCGGCTGGCATCCGCCAGCGCTTTGAACACGGTGTCGAGGTTGTCCGTCATGGGAATATTATATGCAACTATTTGGTTGCATGTCAAGACTTTTTATGCGATCCAAAAATCTGCGCGTAAATCTTTGTGAACTCCGCGCCGAAGAGTAAAATTTGGGCGGAGTAGTAGACCCAAAGCAAGATGACGATCACCGATCCCGCCGCGCCGTAGCTGGAGGTGATTAGGCTGTGGCTGAGATATAATCCGATCAGCCCTTTACCGATGATGAATAGAACAGTGGTGAAAATCGCGCCGGTCCAGACGTCGCGCCAGGCGATGTTGATGTTGGGCAGGATTTTGAAAATCGCGGCGAAGAGGGTGGTGGTGACGATCAGGCCGATGATGAAATTAATGATGCTGAAAATGACGGCGAATTGCGGCACCAGGCCAGTGGCGAATTTATTCACCGCGGCGACGGCCATCGTGACGGCGAGGGAGGTGATGAGCAGCAAACCCGTGCCGCCGACCATGAAAAAAGCCAGTAAACGGTTTTTGATAAAATTCATCACGCCGCGCCGGCGCGGGGCGGGGACATGCCAGATGGTGTCGAGGGCGTCTTGGAGTTGGCCGAAAACACCGGATGCGGCGAAGAGTAATGTGCCTAGGCCGACTAGGGTTGCGACGATGCTGCCGCCTTTGCTGTGCGCGGAGGCTTTGATGATGCCTTGGATGACGGTCGCGCCTTGTTCGCCCAACAGGTCGTGGAGTTGCGCGACGATCTGCCCGCGCGCGGCGTGATCGCCGAGCAGTGCGCCTGCAGCGGAAAGGATGAGTAACAATAATGGCGCGAGCGATAGGATGCCGTAAAAAGCCAGCGCAGCGCCCAGGCGCGGCACACGGTCCGCCAGCCATGACGCGGCGGTGACGCGCAGGAGTTTAGTGAACTTGAAAATCATGGTTTTCCATATCACAAAACAGATATTTTTTGGCGGAAATTTTGCCGGAACGGGCCTTGCGTGCGGCGGGCAGGCGGTTATAACTGGCGCTAACAAGGAATGAACGATGCCAGAGCCGCGGTTTAAACGGGTTTTATTAAAGATTTCAGGCGAAGTGCTGATGGGTGGCCAGGAATTCGGCATCGATTCCGCCATTGTCAAACGCGTGGCGGAGGATATCCGCAACACCGTGAAAAATATCGGTACTGAGGTTTGCGTGGTGATCGGCGGCGGCAATATTTTTCGCGGCGTATCGGGCGCTGCGGCGGGGATGGATCGCGCGACGGCGGATTATATGGGCATGCTGGCGACGGTGATTAACGGCCTGGCGCTGCAAAGCGCGCTGGAAAGTCTGGACGTGCCGACGCGGGTGCAGTCTGCCATTCCGATGGCGTCGGTGGCGGAGCCCTACATTCGCCGCAAAGCGATCCGTCACATGGAAAAAGGCCGCGTGGTGATTTTCGCGGCAGGGACGGGGAATCCGTTTTTCACGACCGATACGGCGGCGGCGTTGCGCGCGTCGGAAATGGGATGTGACGCGTTATTAAAAGGCACGAAGGTTGACGGGATTTACACCGACGATCCGCGCAAAAATCCCAAAGCGGAACGGTTTGAACGCCTGACCTATATGGACGTGCTGTCCAAGGATTTAAAAGTGATGGATGCGTCGGCGATCACGCTGGCGCGGCAGAGCAATATTCCCGTGGTGGTCTTTTCCATCCACACGCCCGATGCGTTTTATGAATTGATGCAGGGCAAGGGGAAATTTACGATTGTTGAAGAAGTAGCCTAGGAGAAGCACATGTCAGTGAACTTGGATGAATGCAAAAAGAAAATGGATGGCGCGCTGGATGCGTTGAAACGCGAATTCGGCGGGCTGCGCACGGGGCGGGCTTCGCCGAATTTGCTGGACCATATCAAGGTTGAGGCCTACGGCGCTGAGGTGCCGATCGCGCAGGTCGGTTCGGTGTCTGTGCCGGAGCCGTTGTTGCTGACGGTTTCCGTGTGGGACGCGGGTCTGACAAAGGCGGTTGAGAAAGCCATCCGCGACAGCAATTTGGGTTTGAACCCGATGGCGGAAGGTACACTGATCCGCGTGCGCATGCCGAGCATGACGGAAGAGCGGCGCAAGGAACTGGTGAAAACGGCAGGCAAATATGCCGAAAACGGCCGCATCGCCGTCCGCAACGTGCGCCGCGATTTTATGGATGCGGTGAAGAAGGCGGATTTGCCCGAAGATGAAGAGAAAAAGATGACGGAAAAGGTACAAAAACTCACCGACGAACATGTGAAAATGGTCGACGATTTGCTCGCGCATAAGGAAAAGGAAATCGTGCAGGTGTAAAAAACTTCCTCCCCCTGGAGGGGGAGGTGGCACGCCAAAGGCGTGACGGAGGGGGTGGCAGTGGTAAAGCTGGAGAAAAGATTTCAGAATATAGAAATCGTTTTTTGCATAGAAAATTTTCTTTTTTCTAACAGTGATTTATTGGCTCGACTTCTGCCACCCCCTCAGTCGTGCTGCGCACGACAGCTCCCCCCTCCAGGGGGAGCAAAATTATGAAGGCGCCCTGCCACATCGCCATCATCATGGACGGCAACGGGCGCTGGGCGAAGGCGCGCGCTTTGCCGCGCGCGATGGGGCATCGGCAGGGGATGGAGGCGCTCAAACGCACGCTGCGCGCGGTGCGGGAGCGCGGAGTGGAATATCTGACGGTTTACGCTTTTTCGGCGGAGAATTGGGACCGGCCGGAAGAGGAAATTTCGGATTTAATGGAACTGCTGCGCATTTATATCCGCGCGGAACTGGCGGAGTTGCACCGCGACGGCGTGCGGCTGCGGTTCATCGGCGATCTCGCGCGCCTGCCCGCAGATGTACGGAAGATGATTAACGAAGCGGCGGAATTGACCGCGCAAAATACATCGGGGACGCTGGTTGTGGCGCTCAGTTACGGCGCGCGGCAGGAAATCATCCGCGCGGCCCGGCGCCTGGCGGAGCAGGGCGCGGCGATGAACGAAGAAAACTTTGCGGCCGCGCTGGACACCGCCGGCATTCCCGATCCGGATTTGCTTATCCGCACCTCGGGCGAAATGCGGCTGTCGAACTTTTTATTGTGGCAAACGGCCTATACGGAATTTGTTTTTACCGATACATTATGGCCCGATTTCGGCGCCAAAGACCTCGACGCGGCGCTGGCGGAATTTCAGCAGCGGGAGCGCCGTTATGGCAAGCGTGGAACAATGGCGCAATAAATTGTGGGCTGCCGTGCCGGCGGCCTGGCGCGGGCCGCTGCAAAACAATTTCATTCAGCGCTGCGTGACGGGAACCTTGCTGACGGTTATTTCCGCCTGGGTCATTTGGGGCGCGCAGAATTTATTTCCGTTTTATGTTTGGTGTTTTATTCTGATCGCCGTGCGCGAATGGCAGCGCATGACAGAGGCCGCCAATTGGCGCGACAATGTGCATTATTTGTATTCCGTGATTTTATTGCTGGCGATTGCGCAGGCCGTTTTGGGCACCGGCGCGGCGCTGGCGGTTTTGGTAGTGCTGCCGTTTTTACTGTGGCTGGTGGGCGCGCAGATTGCATTGCGCCATCCGATCTGGTTCGCGTGCAGTATTTTATATCTGGCGCTGCCCGCGCTGGCGGTCATTCACATGATGCAGCGTTACACGATCGGCCCCGCGATTATCACCTATTTCTTTGGCGTGGTTTGGGCGACGGATACGGCGGCCTATGTAATCGGGCGGCATGTGGGCGGCGCCTTGATCGCGCCGGGTGTGTCGCCCAAGAAAACCTGGTCGGGTTCCATTGGCGGTTTGGCGGCGGGCGTTATTGTGGGCGGCATATTCGGGCTTATTCTGGACACCGGAAATTTTTTCGGCACGCTGGCGATGTCGGCGTTTTTGTCGGTTGCCGCGCAAGCCAGCGACCTCGCGCAAAGCGCGGCCAAGCGTTATTTCAGCATCAAGGACAGCGGCGGCCTCATCCCCGGCCACGGCGGCGTGCTGGACAGGATTGACAGTATGATGTTGTCGGCGCCGCTTTATGCCTTGATACAATTATTAGCTGGGCGGCCGTTGCCGTGGTGAGAGGCGAGAAGCAAGAAGCGAGAAGCGAGATAAAAAAAATTTCTATCCTTGGGGCAACGGGATCCATTGGACAGCAAACTTTATCTGTTATCAGGCAGCATCCGGATAAATTCAAAATCACCGCGCTGGCGGCGCAAAAGAATGTTGAGGCTCTGGCTGTGGCGGCGCGGGAATTCCGGCCGCGGTTCGTGGCGGTTGATGATATCACGCTTTATCCCGAATTGAAAAAAGCGCTGGCGGATGTGGATGTCGAAATCGCGGGCGGCCGCGCGGCGGTGATGGAGGCGGCGCATCGTGAGGCTGATATTTGCGTTGCCGCGATTGTCGGTATTGCGGGGCTGGAGCCGACGCTGGCGGCAATTGAACGCGGACGCACGGTGGCGCTGGCGAATAAGGAGGCTTTGGTTTGCGCGGGGCCGTTGATGTTGCAAGCCGCGCAAAAATCGGGCGCAAAAATTTTGCCGGTGGATAGCGAGCATAACGCGATTTTCCAGGTGATGGAAAACCACAACCGCGCCGCCGTGCGCAAAATCATTTTGACGGCGAGCGGCGGGCCGTTTCGAGCCTGGGACAAAAATAAAATCCAAAACGCAACGCGCGAAGATGCGCTGCGTCACCCCAATTGGTCGATGGGCGAAAAAATCACGATTGATAGCGCGACACTGATGAACAAGGGTTTGGAATTTATCGAGGCGCATTACCTCTTCGCCATGCCGCCGGAGCAGATTGAAATCCTGGTGCATCCGCAGTCGATCATTCATTCCATGGTGGAATATGCCGATGGCTCGGTGCTGGCGCAGCTGGGGCCGCCGGATATGCGGGTGCCGATTGCTTATTGCCTTGGTTATCCGCAGCGGATCGCGACGGCTGCGAAGCCGCTGAATTTTGCGGAGATTAAATCTTTATCATTTGAGGAGCCGGATGTGGATAAATTTCCCGCGCTAAACCTCACACGCGCGGCGCTGGCGGCGGGCGGGGCGGCGCCAACGATTATGAACACGGCCAACGAAATCGCCGTGGCGGCGTTTTTGGCGGGCAAAATAACCTTCGGCCGCATCACGGAAATCATTGACGCGGCCTTGCAACGCGTGGAAAATGCGCCCATCAAAAACTTGGCGGAATTGTTCGCGGCAGACGCCGCCGCCCGCCGCGCATCGGAGGAGATGATTTGATGGAAATATCACAATGGCTGCATTACGGCCTGAATTACCCGATTTTGTTTATCGTGCTGATTTCGGTTTTGGTTTTCGTGCATGAATTCGGGCATTATTGGGTCGCGCGGCGCTGTGGTGTGAAGATTGAAAAATTTTCCATCGGTTTCGGGCCGGAGCTGTTTGGCTGGAACGACGGTCACGGCACGCGCTGGTGCTTTGCGCTCTTGCCGCTGGGCGGGTTTGTGAAAATGTACGGCGACGCCAATCCGGCATCCGCGCCTGATAAAGACAAAGTCACGCACATGACAGAGGAAGAGAAAAAGATCGCGTTCTTTTTCCAGCCGGTGGCGAAACGCGCGGCGATTGTGTTTGCGGGGCCGCTGGCGAATTATGTTTTTGCCTGGGTCGTGCTGGCGATTATTTTTATGACGATGGGGCAGCCGTTTACCAAGCCCATCGTGCATAGTCTGATTGAAGGCAAACCGGCGGCGCAGGCGGGCATGCAGATCGGCGATGACATTACCGCGATCGACGATACGCATATCACGCGGTTTGAGGAGTTACAGCAATATGTGCGCCTGCGTCCCGGCGCGCATGTGGTGCTGACGGTGCAACGCGGCGCGGAAACGAAAACCATTCCGGTTGACTTGCTGCGCGACAATATGCGCGACCGCTTTGGCGAGGATCATCCCATCGGCATGCTGGGGATTGAGGCGACGGGGCTGTCCTATATTAAACGCGATCCATTTTCCGCCGTGTATTACGCGGTCGGTGAAACGCTGAACTTTTCCAAAGTCACCCTGACGGCGATGGGACAGATTGTGATGGGGGAACGTTCGACGTCGGAACTCGGCGGGCCGCTGCGCATCGCGCAAATGTCGGGTGAGATGGCGGAGGAAGGCTTTGTGCCCTGGCTGATTTTGATGGTCTTGATTTCAGTCAACCTGGGTTTGATCAACCTGTTTCCCATTCCGGTTTTGGACGGCGGGCATTTGGCCTTTTACGCTTTTGAAGCGCTGCGCGGCAAACCGATGTCGTTGGAATTTCAGGAAACAGGCTACCGGATCGGCACAGGGCTCGTTTTATGCCTGATGGTTTTTGCCTTCTGGAATGATTTGGTGTCATTGAAGGTTATCAAATATCTGGTAAACCTAGTCTCCTGATGCGTTTTTGGCTTGTCGCCCTGATTGTGCTTTGTGCGCCCGCGCTGGCTTTCGCGGGCACGATCAATTCGATTGAAATCAAGGGTAATCAGCGTACCGATCCCAATACCATTCGCACCTATCTGACATTGCATGAAGGCGATGACGCGACGCCCGCCGCGCTGGACAAATCCGTTCATGCGCTGTTCCATTCCGGCCTGTTCCGCGACGTGGATTTGTCGGAGGATTTGGGCGTGCTGACGGTGACGGTCAAGGAAAATCCAATCATCAACCGCATCGCCTTTGAGGGCAACAGCGAATTATCGACAGATAAGATCAAGGATGAAATCCGCCTCTCGCCGCGCTCGATTTTCACGACGGCGAAGGTGCAGGACGATATGGACCGGATTTACCAGTTGTACCGTTCCAAGGGTTATTTCGCCGCGAAAGTCCAGCCGCAGATTATCGAACGCGACCAAAACCGCGTTGATCTGATTTTCAAAATCACCGAGGGCCAGGACAGCGGCATCCGCCGGATTGACGTGATCGGCAATAAAGCCTTCAGCGCCGGTGAATTGCGCGAACAGATTTTTTCCGTTGAACAGGCCTGGTGGAATTTCCTGACGAATAATGATGTTTATGACCCAGACCGCCTGAACGCCGACCAGGAAAAATTGAAACGCTATTACAACCAGCACGGCTATGCCGATTTCAAAGTGCAAAACGCCATCGCGGAATTCGCGCCGGATCAAAGCGGGTTTTATCTGACGTTTACGGTGTCCGAAGGGCCGCGTTACAAATTCGGCAAAATCGATATCGAAAGCCAGAAAGACGGCGTGGATACGAAAGCTTTGCAGGAGTTAATCAAAACCGGACCGGGCGATTGGTATAACAGCGACAAAATCGAAGACACCATTAATGCGATTACAGATAATCTGAACCGCAAGAATTTCGCCTTTCTGATGGTTGATCCGCAGGTGAAACGGAACGAAGCCGATCACACCATCGACATTAAATATGTCCTGAAAGACGGTCCGCGCATTTATGTGGAACGCATTGATATCAAGGGCAACGTGCGCACTCAGGACCGCGTGATCCGCCGCGAAATGACGCTGGCCGAAGGCGATCCGCTGAACCCCACGAAATTGAAACAGTCGGAACAGAACATCAAAAACCTGAACTACTTTAAAAAGGTGGATGTCAAAACCGTGGACGGCAACGCGCCCGACCGCAAGATTATTGAGGTTAAAGTTGAGGAACAATCCACCGGCGACCTGACCCTGGGCGGTGGTTATTCAACCGAAGACGGTATGCTCGTCAACGTGGGGATAAAGGAACGTAACTTGCTCGGACGCGGACAGACGCTGTCGCTGCAAACCGAATTGTCACAGCGCCGCAGCAGCGCGGACCTCAGTTTTACAGAACCTTACTTTATGGAGCGTCCCGTTTCCGCCACGGTTGATGTCTTTGACACGCGCACGGACAATACCGATTACAGTTCTTATGTTGAACAGCGTGTGGGGGCTGGTTTCCGTTTCGGTTATCACCTGTCGGAATATCTGACGCAGGAATTGGGTTACCGTTATACCTATGACCGCATCGCGGACGTGCCGGACGACGCCTCCATTTACATTCAGCAGCAGGAAGGCCACCGCACGATTTCGATGCTATCCCACACGCTCGCCTATGACCGCCGCGACAGCAAGGTTGAACCGACCCAGGGTTATATCACCAGCCTGGCCACCGATTTCGCCGGAGTTGGCGGCTCAACGAAATACGTGCGCAATGTTTTGAACCTGACGCATTATTGGTCTTTGTCGGATGACTGGACGTTTGAATTACTGGGCGAGGTTGGGGATGTTTACGGCCTGAAGGGGCAAGATCTGAACATTAACGACCGCTTTTTCCTGGGCGCGGATACGTTCCGCGGCTTTAAATACGGCGGGATCGGCCCACGGGACGTTTCCACCTCGGACAGCCTGGGCGGCAACGAATACTGGCGCTCAACCGCTGAGCTGGGTTTCCCCATTGGATTGCAGGATGAAGGGATTAAGGCCTTTTTATTCTCCGACGCGGGCGCTTTGTCCAAACTCGGGTTTTCGGGCCTGAACGTGCGGAGCGACAGCGATCCGCGCATGTCCGCCGGTTTTGGGATTTCGTGGAAATCACCATTTGGCCCAATTCGTATTGACATTGCCCAGCCGATCATCAAAAAAGACTACGATGAAACCGAGTTGTTACACGTCGGTTTTGGCGCCAAATTCTAAAGAGGAACCTGATGAAACGCTTTTCTGCAATCCCTTCAATCCTGGCCGCTGCGGCGGTTTTCTTTTCACTTTCCGGCGCGATGGCGGCGGATGCGCCTGCGACCGCGGCGGCGCCAAGCGGGAATGACAAGCCCCAGGCGAAAACACCGGCCGTGATCGTGATCGACGTCAATAAAATCATGACGGAATCCGCGGCGGCGAAAAGCGTGCGCGACCAGGTCGCGACCTTGCGCAAAGGCTTGAAAGACGAAGTGGATAAAAAAGAATCCACATTGCGTTCTCAGGATGAGGCGCTGGCGAAACAGCGTTCGACGATGAGCGCGGATGATTTTGAGAAAAAATCGCGTTCTTTCCAGGAAGACGTAATGAAATCGCGCCAGGATGTGGATAAACGCGTGGCGGGCCTGGACAAGGCCGTGGGCGACGCAATGGGCAAAATTCAATCGCAATTGCAAAGCATCCTATTTGAAATCGCCAAGGAACAAAACGCCAATCTGGTTTTGCCCAAAGCCGCGATTTTGGTCGCCGAAACCAGCATGGATTTCACGGATCAGGCGATGACGCGCATCAACGCGAAACTGCCGTCGGTGAAGGTTGAAGTCCCGGGCGCTGTAGCGGCTCCTGCTTCCAGCAAATAATTAAGACGGGGGAATTAAGGCTATGGCCGATCCCCGTTTTTATACGCGCAAAAGCCCGCTCGCCTTGGCAGAATTGCTAAAGGTTTGCGGGCTTTCTGCTGATGAGGCGCACGGCGAGATTCAGGATGTTGCCGCACCCGAAAACGCCGGTGCGAATGACTTGGTTTTCATCGAAAACGCTAAATACGCGGAGGCGGTGAACGCATCAGCCGCCGGATTTGTGCTGGCGAAACCGGAACTGGCGGGTGCGATAAAAAATAAAATTGTGATCGCCACGCCGACGCCGCAGCTCCATTTTATTGCCGCCATTCATTTGCTTTATCCTGCCGCCCAGCAACCCAATCTGGATGACGCGAAAAATATTTCGCCGCGCGCGGCGATTGGCAAGAATTGCAATATCCACCCCACCGCCGTCATCGGCGCGGGCGCGGAAATCGGCGATCACACCGTCATCGGCCCGCATGCCGTTATTGGCCCCGGCGTCAAACTCGGCGCGCATAACGACATCGGCGCGGGCGTGACGATTTCACATACTATCACCGCCGATCATGTGCGCGTCCTGCCCGGCGCGCGCATCGGCCAGGATGGGTTTGGTTTTGTCACCAACGCGCAAGGACAGCATATCCGCATGCCGCAACTCGGGCGCGTGATGATCGGAGCGCAAACCGAAATCGGCGCGAACGTGGCGATTGACCGCGGCGCGCTGGCGGACACGGCGGTTGGCGGCAATGTGATTATCGATAACCTCGTGCAGATCGCCCATAACGTCGTGATCGGCGACGGCGCCATTCTGGTTTCGCAATCGGGCGTGGCGGGGTCATCAAAAATCGGTAAGTATGCCGTGCTGGCCGCCCAGGCGGGCGTGGCGGATCACCTGGATATCGGCGATTTCGCGCAAATCGGCGCCCAGGCGGGTATTATGCGCGACGTAGACGCCAAGGCCCGCATCATGGGCTCACCCGGCCAGCCCGTGCGGGAATATTTCCGGCAGGTTTCCATGCTTGCGAAATTAAGCAAAGGTACTAAAACAAGCTCATGACACAGACTTTAAATACGCTTGACGTTTTGGGGATTATGCAACGCATCCCGCACCGCTATCCGATGCTCTTGGTTGACCGTCTAGTGGATATCGTCGCGGGCGAGAGCGCCGTCGGCATTAAAAATGTCACCATGAACGAAAGTTTTTTCCAGGGCCATTTTCCTTCGCGCCCCGTGATGCCGGGCGTCTTGATTGTCGAAGCCATGGCGCAAACGGCAGGCACGCTGGTCGTCTACACGATGGGGCCTGAAGCCGAAGGCAAATTGGTTTACTTCATGTCGATCGAAGAAGCGAAATTCCGCAAACCCATCGGCCCCGGCGACCAAATCCGCATCCACGTGACCAAAGAACAAGCGCGCCGCAACGTCTGGCGTTTTAACGGCAAGGCGATGGTGGATGGCGTGCTGTGCGCCGAAGCTTCTTTTACCGCGATGATCGTTGATAACGTGGATGTATGACTGCTATTCATTCCTCAACCATTATTGAAAAGGGTGCGCAGATTGGCGCGGGCGTGGATATTGGCGCCTTTTGCCATATCAGCGCGGGCGCAAAAATCGGCGACGGCGCGAAATTGCATTCTCATGTCGTTGTAATGAACGACGTCACCATCGGCGCGGGTTGTGAAATTTATCCGGGCGCGGTCCTGGGCGGCGCGCCGCAGGATGTGAAGTATAAGGGCGAGCCGACGCGCCTTGAAATCGGCGCGAAATGTATGATCCGCGAGCATGTGACGATGCATATCGCCTCGGTCGGCGGTGACGGCGCGACGCGGGTGGGCGAGGGCTGCATGTTCATGGCGGGCAGTCACGTGGCGCATGATTGCCAGGTCGGCGACCGTGTTATCCTAATCAATCACGCCGTGCTGGGCGGGCATGTGCAGGTCGGCGAAGGCGTGATGGTGGGCGGCAATTCCGCCGTGCATCAATTCGTGCGCATCGGCCAGGGCGCAATGATCGGCGGCATGACGGGCGTGGAGGGCGATGTGATCCCATTCGGCATGGTCACGGGCGACCGGGCGGCTTTGCAGGGCCTGAATTGGGTTGGGCTGGAACGGCGCGGCTTTACGCCTCAGCAGATCCGCGATATGCGGCGGTTTTATAAAGAACTATTCGAAGGCGATACGCCCTTTGCCGAGCGTTTGGCGGCGGCCAAAGCCGCCTGGGGCGGGAATGAGTTGACCAAGCCCATTTTGGATTTCGTCGACACGCCGCACCGGCGCAGCTTGTGTTTGCCGGGCTGATACCGTGAAACTTTTCATCGTCGCGGGCGAGGCATCGGGCGACCAATTGGGTGCCCGGCTGCTGGCGGACTTGCGGAAATTAAATCCGTCGATGGAGGTGCGCGGCATTGGCGGCGCGGCCATGGCGACGGAGGGGATGGCGAGCATTTTTCCGATGCAGGAATTATCGCTGATGGGGTTGGCCGAAGTATTGCCAAAAATATCAAATATAGTCAGAAGGTTAAACAATACTGTAAAAGCAGTTTATGAATTTTGTGGTGTCTCACCACAACACAAAATGTCACCCCGGCCTCGTGCCGGGGTCTGCCTCGACGTTTGCGCGGTGCTTCAGAATGTGTGCTTACTCAACCGCAGACCCCGGGACAAGCCCGGGGTGACAGACCTGGAAGGCGGCGAAATAGTAACGATTGTCACCATCGACGCGCCGGATTTCTGTAAACGCCTGGCGCGGCGGTTGCAGCCACTGCGGCGCGCGGGGCGGGTGAAGCTCATCCACTATGTCGCCCCGACGGTATGGGCCTGGCGGCCTGGCCGGGCGAAAAAGATGGCGGAGCTGTTTGATCATTTGTTGTGCCTGTTTCCATTTGAACCGCCGTATTTTGAGAAGGTCGGTTTGCCCGCGACTTTTGTCGGCCATCCGATAACTACGTCACCCGCACTGGCCGCGGCATCGGCGGACAGGCTGCGCGCGAAACTCGGCATCCGGCCGGACCAGCCGGTTTTGTGCCTGCTGCCTGGCAGCCGGGCCGGGGAAGTGCAGCGGCTCTTGCCCGTCTTTTTGGAAACCTTTGCGCGGCTGAAAATCCAGCAGCCGGATTTGATCGGCCTGCTGCCAACTCTGCCGACTTTGGGATTGGATGCGCATGAGGGAATTTTTGTTCTGACCGACCCGCAGGACAAATGGGACGCTTTTGCTCTTGCGGCTAGTGAAGGGAGTGGGGCGATTGCCGCATCGGGAACGGTGACGTTGGAACTAGCGGCGGCGGGCGTGCCGCATTTGGTGGCTTATAAGATGCATGCGATGACGTACTGGATCGCGCGGGCGCTGGTGAAATTGCCGTTTGTGAATCTGGTGAATATTCTGGCGGGCAAAGAAATCGTGACGGAAATTTTACAGGGCGATGTAACGGCGGAAAATCTGGCTCGGGAATATCAGAGCGTTTTACAAAACGCCGCCGCGCAAAAAACCGCGATGACAGAGCAGTTGGAAAAATTGCGCGCGGCGGTGCCAGACGCGGCGGCGCAAATTTTAATCAGGATCACTTCCCGGTTACCTTAATCCTGCTTTTTCTTAACCTCTTCCCAGTAATGGCCAAGATACGCGATGAACAGAATAATCACCGGCCATTGGAATGATGACAGGATTAACAGCTTCCCGCCCCAACGGTCATCAATCATAAAGGACAAGGGATAATTGATCAGCAACCAGAGAATGCATTGCATATATTCCCGCGGCACGCTTTGCGTCGTCAAGGCATAGTCCTTAAGCGAAGGGCTGATGTAGGGAAATGCAATGCCAGAATAAAACAGGACGAAGTACAGCGCTATGTCAACGAGCCAGACATAAGCGCTGAACTTCAGCCATTTCCGCACTAACGCACGGCGCGCAACTTGCCCGCACCCCGCTGGTTCAGGGGCACGTATTTGCGTGATGTTTCGCCCACATAAATCTGGCGTGGGCGGCCGATGCGCTGTTCGCTGTCTTCGATCATTTCTTTCCACTGCGCGATCCAGCCCGCCGTGCGCGCGACCGCGAACAGCATGGTGAACATCTTGGTGGGGAAACCCATCGCGCGTAAAATAATACCTGAATAGAAATCCACGTTCGGATAGAGTTTTTTCTCAACGAAATAATCATCCGACAGAGCAATGCGCTCCAGCTCCATCGCAGTTTCCAGCATCGGATCATTGATGCCGAGTTCCTTGAGGACTTCTTCGCAGGTTTTTTTCATTACCTGCGCGCGCGGGTCGTAGTTTTTGTAAACGCGGTGGCCAAAGCCCATCAGGCGGTAATCGTCGTTCTTATCCTTCGCGCGTTTGATGACGTTCGGAATGTTTTTCTTCGGCCCGATTTCCGCGAGCATTTGCAGCACCGCCTCATTCGCGCCGCCATGCAGCGGACCCCAGAGCGTCGCAATACCCGCCGCGATACAGGCGTAAGTGTTCGCGCCAGACGAACCGGCCAAACGCACGGTGGACGTGGAGGCATTTTGTTCATGATCCGCGTGCAAAATCAGAATGCGGTCGAGCGCGCGCGCCAGAACAGGGTTAACAATATACGGTTCCGCCGGAACGGAAAACGTCATTTGCAAAAAGTTTTCCGCGTACCTCAGGTGGTTTTGCGGATAAACATAAGGCTGGCCGATGGAATATTTGTGCGACATCGCCGCGATCGTCGGCATTTTCGCGATCAGGCGGTGTGATGCCAGCATGCGCTGTTCGGGATCCGCAATATCCAGGCTGTCGTGATAGAATGCGGACAAGCCGCCCACGATGCCCACCATAACGGCCATCGGGTGCGCGTCGCGGCGGTAGCCTTCCATCATCGGATAGACCTGTTCGTGCAGCATGGTGTGGTAAATAATCATCTGCTCGAACTCAGCTTTTTCTATCGGCGTCGGCAGTTCGCCGTGCAAAAGCAAATAGCAAACCTCCATGAAATCACCGCGTTCCGCCAGATCCGCGATTTCATAACCGCGGTGGCGCAGGATACCTTTGTCGCCGTCAATAAATGTGATCGCGCTGCGGCAATTGGCAGTCGAACCAAAACCGGGATCATAAGTCATCATGCCGAACTGCGGCAACAGCGGGCGGATATCCAGCGCCGGTTGACCTGCGGTGCCGTGCATGACGGGCAACGCGATTTTTTTACCGTTATAGGAAAGTTCGGCAGACCCCTCGACCTGCACATGCGTCAGGTCGGCCAATTTGGCTTTGCCGCTGGGAGGCGCGGATTTTTGCGCGGTTTTGGTAGGGGCGGAAGATTTTTTAGCCATTGAGGGTTCTCCGTTGGGCTGATTCAAGAAGTGCATTTTACGCTGATTTGGCGGAACCGCCAAACCGGAAGTTTTCACCCTACCTGGGTATCCTTAACAAAGTGTGAAGAATTTATTATGTTCGCCGCATGTCTGAATACGCCCTTGTCTATATCACCTGCGCGAACGTGGCCGAGGCCGAGCGCATCGGCGCGCAATTGGTCACCGAACGTCTGGCGGCCTGCGTGAATATCATTCCCGCGGTGAAGTCGATCTATTGGTGGGAGGGTGCGGTGACGCGCGGGGAGGAGGCAGTGGTGATCGCGAAAACCCTGGCGGCGAAAATTCCGTTGTTAAACGACCGTGTACGGAGTTTGCATAGTTATGCCACGCCCGCGATTGTCGCCGTTCCGCTGCTCTATGTAGACCGGGATTTTGCACGGTGGTTAGAGGCCGAATTGGCACAATAGAGTTTATAGATATTTTACGTCTATAGGATCAATGTGCCGGGGCTAATCTTTGCTTGGCTGCAAGAGCGTCAACAACAGTTGCGGACGAAAGTTTTTTGCGCTGTTCCCCCCATCGTTCAAAAACGTTGACGCCACTTTCTAGTTTCGCCATCAGGATTTTAAAGCCTTGGGGATATTTTCTCTTGGCCGTATGTAAAAAACAGGCGCGTGTTTCGTCTGTGGCGCGTCCAAGCAAATCGCACAAGGTATTTAACCGGACAGCTTCGCGGGCGAGGGATTCTTGAGAAAACATGCTTTCCCATATGCCAGCTATCTCCGGCGCCGTGCCGCGTTTTAGCCGTATTGGAAGTTGGAGAGTTGGTTCCGAAAGTCCATATTCGATGGTGATAGAACGCAAGGTATTCAAGCCTGGCTGGGGTAAATTGTCCTCATATTCCCGTTCGCGGTAGTCCTCCAGAATATTAAAAAACAGCCGCGAAGTGTTTTCCGGGCCGATCCGATCTGCGATAGCAACCGCATAAGCAGGGGTTAAGGGGCCGTTCCCAGTCGCCATGCATGCTTCCAGCAAACTAATGCCATTCTGGCGGTCTTTGAAAAAAGTGTCTTTTTGATCGTTTGGTTCTTTGGGTAGAAAAAAATCTACAATTTCGTTTCCGGGTAACGGCAGCAAGGCCCAAAAGAATTTGGTAACGAGAGCTGCTTTCTTCTTATTGTCCCAACTCGGGCTATTTGCCCATTCATTTCGTGCGGCTGTAAGTGTTTCAAAGGTTGCCTGGTTCATGTTATGCCTATTCAAGATTAATTTAAAATTTGTATCTATAGAATAAAACAGAGTGAGCCCTTTGGGCAAGAAAATTAATTACTTTCATGGAAATTGTTTGATTTTTTGTACAGTTAGGGCATAAAACCCCCATGATCCCACGCTACACCCGCCCCGAAGTCGGCAAGATTTTCGAACCGCAAAACAAATTCCAAATCTGGCTGGAAATCGAAGCCTATGCGGCGGAGGCGATGGAGCGGGAGGGTCTGATCCCCGCGGGCGTCGCAAAGGCGGTGTGGGGGCGCGGCAAATTCGACATCGCGCGGATTGATGAGATTGAGCGCGAAGTCAAACACGATGTCATCGCGTTTTTGACGAACCTCGCCGAACACGTCGGGCCGGAGTCGCGCTTTGTGCACCAGGGCATGACGAGCAGCGATGTGGGCGATACGGCTTTTGCGTTGCAGTTGGTGCAGGCGTCGGATGCGTTAATGGGCGGCGTGGAGGCGATGCTCGCGGCGCTGAAAAAACGCGCCCTGGAACACCGCGACACGATTTGCATCGGGCGCAGCCACGGCATTCATGCGGAACCGACGACGTTTGGGTTGAAACTGCTGGGGCATTACAATGCCTTCGCGCGCGCGCAAAAACGTCTGGCGGCGGCGCGCGAAGAAATCCGCATTTGCAAACTGTCAGGCGCGGTTGGGAATTACACCAACCTGCCGCCGAGTGTGGAGCAATATGTTGCGGATAAATTGAATCTGGTTCCCGAAACGGTGGCGACACAAGTGATACCGCGCGACCGTCATGCGTTCTTTTATGCGGTACTGGGGATTATCGCCTCGTCGCTGGAAAACCTGGCGATTGAAATCCGGCATTTACAGCGGACTGAGGTGCGCGAGGCGGAGGAATTTTTCTCACCCGGGCAAAAGGGTTCATCCGCGATGCCGCATAAACGCAATCCGATTTTGTCGGAAAACGTCACGGGTCTGGCGCGCGTCGTGCGCGCGGCGGTGACGCCCGCAATGGAAAACGTCGCGCTGTGGCATGAACGGGATATTTCGCATTCGGCAGTGGAGCGTACATTGCTCGCTGACGCCGTGATCGCGCTTGATTTCGCGCTGCACCGCATGGCGGGGATTATTGATAAATTGCTTGTCTATCCCGAAACGATGAAAAAGAATTTGGCGCTGACGCGCGGGTTATATGCCTCGCAGCGCGTGATGCTGGCGCTGACGCAAAAGGGCGTCTCGCGCGAAGACGCCTACCGCCTCGTGCAAGCCAACGCGATGCAGGTTTGGGAAGGCAATAAAGATTTTCTGGAATTATTATCGGCGGATGCGGAAGTCACCGCGCATCTATCCAAAGACGAACTCCAAAACCTCGCCAGTCCGGAAAGCTATTTGAAAAACATTCCGGCGATGTTTAAGCGGGTGTTGGATTAACCGGATTATTGCCCGCAAGTTTTTGTTTGTGGCGCGTCAATAACGCCGCGCCAATCGCAATGCCTGCCGCCGCGATGCAAACCGACAGTACCGGCCGCACGGAAAACCAAAAAACAATTTCCGCAATCAGGAAAACCGGCAGTGCGATAATCGTCGCGACCATGCCTGCAAAACCGCTGACGACCCAATCGAGGAAGGGCACGAAATTCGCCAGCCAAACCAGCGGCGAGAACAGCAGATAAATTCCCAGCCACATCAAAACCAGCGCACCGCCGCGCAGCAGCCAAGTCATCAAATTCTGTTGATTGACTTCGTCCTGATACAGCGCGTCCGACGATTTTAATCCCGTCTCCGCCAGCAAAACGCCGAACCGGTCGCCCGGTTTAAATCCTTCGCTGATGAAATTCTGATTTTGCACGCCCACGATGGAAACCGGGCCTGCGGCTAAGGCTTCGAACGTCACGCGCATGTCGCCGATTTGCGGCGTGGCGGGATCGTTGCCATGATACAATTCATTCGCCGCAGTAACGCGCGTGCCCGCGGGCGCTTGGTAATTGGATGGAATGGGCAACGGCATCGTGCTGTTTAATTTACCCAAAATCAAATCGTTCAAACGGAATGCGCCCAGTGTGGCGGTTGCGTTATTCTGCCAAGCGCTTTGAAATGGCATGGGCGGATTTTGATGTCCGCTTTCGCGGAAAGCGGAAGAATTGATCTGCATTTCAGACCAGATGGGACTATATGAATAGGTGGTATAATGGTTTTGCGTATGGCTGGATTGCTGCCACTGATACATTTCCACCTTACGGTGCAGACGCAGCAAATTCGCGCCGCCGATGCCGAACAAACTGTCGTACAATGGTTGCGGCGCTGCGGCGTCGCCTTGCAGTGCGATAAAGTGGCCTTCATTGGCGGGATTGATGGAAGTCGCGGCAACGGGCGTGGTTTGATCTTGCGCCCACATCAGCGCTTTCACGGCATCCACCGCCCGATGCTCATTCCAGGAAATCAGAAAAAACGCGGCGATAAACATCGCAAGGCCAATCAGCATTCCTAAAAACGGATTGCTGCCGCCACTGCCGCCGCCGCCCGCAGGGCTGCCGCCAGATATGTTGTTATCGCTTAAATTGCCGAGGTTAAAACCGTCGCCTAATTCGAAATCCGCCATAACTATTCTCCCTGGCGGGAGTTTAGCAGATTCTTTTAAACCGCAAAAATTCTAGGCTGATTGGGAAACAGTGCCCGAAGGTTTAGCCGCAGGCGCAGCCGTGGCGGCTGGGGCGCTACCCGGTGAATCCACGCCGGTTACAGGAGGTGCCGTGCTGTCCGAAGAAGCATCCTCCGATCCCGGTAAAGGCGCCGCGGGAGCCGCTTTGCCGTTCGCCGTATCCGTTCCCGTCGCAGCGCCGGGGGCCGTTACGCCGGCGGTGATTGCGCTTTGGGGAATATTCGCGCCCAGCGCGTTGGCGGCGGCAATGGTGGCGGGCGTGGCCTGGCCTTGGCTGATACGGCGGTACTCATCCACCACGGCGGTCGATGGATATTGTTGTGTCACATCGCCGGTTTCCGGATTGCGTGTTTCAAAAATCGCGATGTGGCTGATGGGATCCACCCTGATGACGTTGGGCGAATATAGAATCTGTCCTTGGCCTGAGGCTTCAGGTTCAGGCTGGCCGGTCGTGGCGGCTGCGGTGGCGTGGTTGCCTGCCGCAGCCCAAACAGGTTGCGGTACATAGGCTCCGGCGCCGGTGCTGGCGATTGAATCGAACATAATATACCCCAAAAATTCTTTTAGTATGTAAATATTCTTTTTACCCTTTGATCATAGCATATTTATCTTGGCGATGCAAAATTTTTGAGGTTCTTTTATATGAATTTTATATGGAAAACGGTTTGTATATTCGTAAAATTTTTCCAATTAAGCCTGCAAGGAATTGGGATTTAGACCTTTTATTTCCGGTACTGCCGATGGATGGGCGTTTAAAAGACCGTCCAGATCCCCGGCGGTTGAGTTCTTTGCGATTATTCTATCAACTTCGCGGCGACGCATTTTCATTTCATGTTCGGTATCCATTTTTTGCAGGTCTATAGGCTTTATTTTTTACCAAGTGCATTCCCGCGCCAGCATGTTATGGAGACTGACAATGGGGAAAGACAGGTTATATTCCCCTGGAAATGACCTCTCCTTTGCAAGCAAAAAATGACTTTCAAACGCGGATTTCGGGGTTTTATTTACCCTTCCTTGCCTTACCCCCCTGAATCTGTGAAACTTATACGCTTTTGCCGCTTCGAACGGGGTGGCTGGAGTAGGCAAATTTTGCCGGGTGTTTACGTTTTAGTAACACTTGGGGAATAGCCTAAGAGTTAGGAACTAGGAGTAAGAGGATTTTAGGAGTGATTGGGAATAAGGGCGATTGTCGTTCCTATAACTCCTAATTCCTACAACTCCTAACTCCTAAAGAGGGGGATCAATGGGCGGTTTACTACAGACATTGCGCGGATTGGGTCCGGCGCGACTGGGCCTCATGGGCGCCGTGATGGTGGGGATGATTATTTTCTTCTTCTTTCTGACCACGCGGATGTCTTCGGGTCAGATGGGATTATTGTATTCCGATCTGCCGACGGGTGACGCGGCTTCGATTACCGCGAAATTGGAAACCATGCAGGTGCCGTATCAGGTCTCCGCCGACGGCGCGCAAATCAAAGTGCCGGTGGAGCAGGTGGGCAAGCTTCGCATGGCGATGGCGGCGGACGGCCTGCCATCCGGCGGCGGCGTGGGTTATGAGATTTTCGATAAGCAGAATTCATTTGGCACGACATCGTTCGTGCAAAACATCAATCAACTGCGCGCGCTGGAAGGCGAATTGGCGCGGACGATTTCGACGATGGAAGGCGTGCGCGCCGCCCGCGTGAACCTTGTGCTGCCGCAGCGCGAATTGTTCGCCAAGGAAACACAGCCCGCGACGGCGAGTATCTTTTTAACCCTGCGCGGTTCAACGACGATGACGCGCGAACAAATCGCGGCGATCCAGCATTTGGTGGCTGCCGCCGTGCCGATGTTGAAACCTCAGGCGATTTCGATTGTGGATAACGCGGGCAATCTGCTCGCGCGCGGTTCGTCGGATGGCGATAACGTCGGCGGCGGCGACCAGAGCGGTGATGACGTGCGCCGCACCTATGAAACGCGCATACAAAACCAGATCGAAGACTTGCTGGCCCGCACCGTCGGTTACGGCCACGTGCGCGCGACCGTGACGGCCGATCTGGATTTCGACCGCGTCGTGACCAACGAAGAAAAATACGATCCCGAAGGCCAGGTGGCGCGTTCGACGCAAACCGTGACGGATAAATCTTCATCCACCGATAACAGCAGCAACGGCGGCACGGTTTCCGTGGCGAATAACCTGCCCGCGGGCCAGGGCGCCAACAGCGCGGCGGGCGGCGCATCCGGCAGCAATAATAACCGGAGTGAGGAAACCACCAATTACGAAATCGGCAAGAAAATCACCAATTCCGTTAAGGAAATCGGCGCGGTGAAAAAACTGTCGGTCGCGGTGTTGGTCGACGGCACTTACACCACGGATGAAAAGGATAAGACCAAACAAACTTACGCGCCGCGCACCAAAGAAGAAATGGCGAGCTATGAAGACCTGGTCAAATCCGCGATCGGTTTTGACGATAAACGCGGCGACAGCATCAAGGTTGAAAACATGAAATTCACCCACGATGCCGAAGCCGCGCCGGAACCCACGCTGCCGCTCGGTTTCACCAAGGAAGATTTGACGAAGCTGCTTGAGACTGTTGTGCTCGGCCTCGTTGCGATTATGTTTATTTTGCTGGTTGTAAAACCGCTGACCACGCGCGTCATGGCGACGGTGCCTGCGCCTATGCCGGGCGGCGGCGGTTTCGCGATGCCGGGCAATCCGATGTTGACCGATCAATCGGGCGCAGGATCAGCGCCGCAACTCGGCGGGCCGAATTATAATCCGGAACAATTGGCCGAACGCGCCATGGCGGTGGAGAGCGAAATTGAACGCATGATTAATCTGGAACAGGTTGAAGGCCGCGTGCGCGCGTCATCCCTGAAAAAGATTTCCGAAATTGTCGATAAACATCCGGAACAGGCGGTGGCGATTTTGCGCCAGTGGCTGTACCAGGATCCAGCGCGTTAAGGAGGCACCATGGCAGCTCCAGTCAAAGTTCGCGAAGATTACCGCGGCCTGAACGGCCCGCAAAAGGCGGCGATTTTAATGCTCTCGCTCGGCGAAGACGCGACGGTGAAATTATTCTCACACATGGACGAAGATGAGATCAAAGAAATCTCGCAAACCATGGCGAATTTGGGCATGGTGGGTTCGACGGTGATTGAACGTTTGTTCGTCGATTTCACCGAACAGATTTCATCCACCACTGGCCTGACCGGAACATTCGAAAGCACCGAACGCCTTTTGTCCAAGGTTTTGGGCAAGGACAAAGTCGGCAACATCATGGAGGAAATCCGCGGTCCGGCGGGCCGGACGATGTGGGATAAACTCGGCAACGTGAATGAACAGGTTTTGGCGAATTATCTGAAAAACGAATATCCACAAACCGTGGCGGTGGTGCTGTCCAAAATCCGATCAGACCACGCGGCGCGCGTCCTCGGCATTCTGCCCGAAAGTTTCGCGATGGAAGTCGTCATGCGCATGCTGCGTATGGAGTCGGTGCAAAAAGAAGTTTTGGAAGACGTGGAAAAAACGCTGCGCAACGAATTCATGTCCAACCTGGCGCGCACCAACCGCCGCGATCCGCATGAAGTGATGGCGGAGATTTTCAACTCGCTCGACCGCAATGTGGAAACGCGTTTCATTTCCGCGCTGGAAGAACGCAACCGCGACGCGGCGGATAAAATCAAATCCCTCATGTTCACGTTTGAACACCTCGGCTTGCTCGATCCGTCGGGCGTGCAGACGCTTATCCGCAGTGTGGATAAAGACAAACTCGCGCTGGCGCTGAAGGGTGCGAATGATACGCTGAAAGAATTGTTCTTCTCCAACATGTCCGAACGCGCGGCGAAAATCTTGCGTGAGGATATGGCGTCGATGGGGCCCGTGCGTTTGCGTGATGTCGATGAAGCGCAGCAGATTTTGGTGAAAGCCACCAAAGATCTGGCGGCCAAAGGCGAAATCGTCATTTCATCCGGCAAGGATGAAGATGAGGTGATCTATTAATGGCCAAACCGTTCCTCTTTGATAACCGCGATTTCGATCAGCTGGCGGAGGCCAATGCCGTCCCGCCCGAAGAGCGTCCGCAATTCAGCCAGAACGAATTAAACGGCGCCGTGACGGGCGCGCAGCAGCGCGGATTTGAAGAAGGCCTCGCGAACGCCACGCAAAGCCTGGAAGCGCAAATCGCGCGCATGTTTGAAGCCATCACCGCGCAGATAAATGTGCTGCAAGCCGCCGAAACGCACCGCACGCAAGCCGCGCAAACCCTGGCTGTCGAAGTCGCCGCGGGATTGATGCGCAAATTAATGCCCGAACTCGCCAACCAGCAATCTATTGAAGGCATCAGCAATATCGTGAGCCAGGTGATGATGGAACGGTTCGAAGAACCGCGCCTGATCATCCGCGTGCATGACAGCGTGCTCGACGGCCTCTCCGCGCGGCTGGAAAAGTTATCGCAAGCTTCGGGTTTTCGCGGGCAGTATGCCTTGATGGCCGATCACGGCCTCAGCGCGGCGGATTGCCGCATCGAATGGTCCAACGGCGGCGTGGAACGCAACGTCTCGCGCCTGTGGGATAATATGCAGGTCACGCTGGCGCAAATTCAGGCAACCCTGGCGCCCGCGCAAATTTCTGTTTCTGAAAACCAACCAACTTCCAACGAAAGTGACGCAACATGAGCGATACCAACCTAGCCCTCGATGAACTCCAAGAACCCTCGGCGAACACACCCACGATCGGCGACGTGGCGGAAAAAGATCTGACCGCTGTCTATGACATCCCCGTCACGGTGCAGGCCGTCCTCGGCCGCGCGCAGATGCAAGTGTCGCAGTTACTGAAACTTGGCCGCGGCGCGGTGGTGGAACTCGACCGCAAAGTGGGCGAAGCGGTGGATATCTACGTCAACAACCGCCTCGTCGCGCGCGGTGAAGTCGTCGTCGTCGAAGACCGTCTCGGCATCACGATGACGGAGATTATTAAGTCGGATCGGAATTGACAATGTTTACCATTGTCATCCCGGCCTTGTGCCGGGATCCGCAGAGAGGAAAGAGGGATGTTTAA
>JABDAM010000016.1:0-352 GCA_013289145.1 Alphaproteobacteria bacterium
TCCAGATTGGGATTGTTATTCGCCAGCATGTCAAACATCTGGCCGCCGCACATGCCGTTCATGCCCGCCGCCTTGGCCAGGCCCGCGACGAGTTCACAACGCACAAACGGGTCGTCGTGCGTTTTACTGTCGGATAAAATTTCAAACGCCAGCGCCTGGAGCGCATCGCCCGCCAAAATCGCGGTGGCTTCGTCATATTGCACATGCACCGTCGGTTTGCCGCGGCGCAGGTTGGCGTTATCCATCGCGGGCAAATCGTCGTGGATCAAGGAATAGCAATGCACCAGTTCAATCGCGGCGGCGGCGCGGCGCGCGCGCTGGGGATCGACGCCGAAAAGCTTGGCGGATTCCA
>JABDAM010000016.1:362-29950 GCA_013289145.1 Alphaproteobacteria bacterium
GGCACAAATAAGGCCGCAACCGTTTGCCGCCCGAAAAGGTCGAATAGCGCATCGCCTCAATCAACTGGCCGTAGGGTTGATGCTCCGGCGGCGGCAGTAAAGTTTCCAGGGTCTTTTCAACAATCGTCGCCGCAGCGTGGAGTTCAGCAGTAAGGGACATATTCAAGCCTATTTTGTCGCAGTGTCTTGGAAAGGTGTGGCGGTCACCGAACCGTCCGGCCCGGTCGCGATCTGACTGATGCGCAACTCGGCGTCTTTCAGCCGCTGTTCGCAAAAAGCGCGCAATGCCGCGCCTTTTTCATAATTTTGGATGGCATCGTCCAGGCTGCCCTGGCCGGATTCCAGCTGGCGCACGATGGCATCCAATTGCTGCATCGCGTTTTCAAACGTCAGGTCGGCGGGCAAGGCCCCAAGTTGCATAGGGGCGGCGGAAGATTTAGCCATGCGCCCTTATACCTGATGCCGCCGCCCGGCTCAAGCGCTAAGAGGAACGGCTTTTATTGACGGCATGAGAAAAAGGAACTAATCCTAAGCCGCTAATTTTAACGGAGATTGAAATGTCAGACCCGATTATATCATCCTTGAGCCAAGCCGATAAAGCCCACGTTACGGATCTGGGCGCCATGCCAAATTTGCAGCAAATCGGCGCGTATCAGGAATTTGAAGCCATCGTGCGAAATTCCCTGCGCAATCCGCTCGGCGCGCTCTATGCGTTGTTGATGCGGCCAAATCCGGAATGGGACGGTTTTGAACTCGACGTTGTGGTTGAGCAGGCGCAGTTCCAACTGCAAGAGCATCCAAACCCGGACATGGCGACGCATCTTTTGCGCGCTACGCTGGATTTATGTTTGCTCCGGCCGGAATTCATTGAGGCTGCAAATGATTTTTGCGCTCCACGATTATTAGAATGCGGCGCTGATCCGAACCTCGGCGATCCAAATGGCGGTTTTATTATACGCGCGGCGAAATACTTTGAAGCGCACGCAATGCAGCAGACAAGCAAAAAATATTCTGCGCGTTTCACCAAAAATCAGACTGGTGAAATGAGCAGAGAATGCACCGATGCGCACCGGCGGGATTATGACGATGTCGTGCGGTATACGGACGCGGCAAAATCCATTCCACACTTTGAGGACGTTCCATTCCGGTTATCGGGTGACATATTCACGGGCCATTATCGTTCCGCGGTTAATCAAATCGCTTCTCCGGGGACGGGGTATTTTGTCCTGACGGGCTCTGTTTCTCCTAGCGTCGCGCCGAAATCAATTTTTACCGCGCCTGATACAAAATACGCCATGGAGGGGATCGGCCATGCGTGGCAAGCGCCCTTACAAGGGCTGGTGCGGAAATTGCGCGATGCGGGAGCCTGTGATTATACGGCGGTGGAAGGCGAGCGCCATTGGATCTACCGGAGAATGGATGAAACTTGGCCGCCTAATTCGAAGCTTAAGGCAAAGCGCGAAGAATACATGGCAAGGCTGGCCCCCGCCATTCCTGTGCCTGTTGCTCACACGCCGGCCTGATGCGCTGGAGATGTTAATAAAAAAACGCCGCGGGGTTACCGCGGCGTTTCGTATTTATGCGCCCGAAGGCGAATAATTACTGAGCGTTAGCAGGCGCTGCAGCTGCGTCAGATTTAGACGACGTAGCAGAAGCTTTTTTCGCATGCTTGTGGCCTTTGTGCTTTTTCGCAGGTTTTGCAGCAGCATCAGCAGAAGTGTCAGCAGCAGGCGTAGCAGCCGTTGCGTTCATTTTGCTGGAAGCGTCAGTTTGTTCAGCAGCCGTTGGCGTTGCAGCAGGTGCCATCGCAGACTGAGAAGCAGCAGGTGCAGCAGGCGTAGAAGCAGCTTGTTCAGCAGCCATTGCAGGTGCAGCGAGCAGTGCCAAAGTTGCGGCAACAGCGAGGAAACGTTTCATTGGAGATCTCCGTTAAGGTTACTTGGTTAGGTTGGATGGCGAACCATCTGTCAGCACTGTAACATGGCTTTTAGCGCTTGCACTTTAATTCTTGGTAATCTTTCCAATTATTAATTCATTGGAATTTCATGGGGCGGCTTGCGCCGCAGGGCGGCATGAATTATGGCTTTGGGATGCTTTCTGTTGTCATTCCGCTGCATAACGAGGCAGGCAATATCACGCCGCTGGTGGCGGAAATCCGCGCCGCCCTGTCTCATATAGGGGCGCAAATTCCGCATGAAATCGTGCTGGTGGATGACGGTTCATCAGACGGCACCCAGGCCGAGGCGCGATTAACAGGCGCGCGCGTCATCTCGCACCGCAAGGCTTGCGGGCAAAGCGCGGCCTTGCTCACCGGCATCCGCGCGGCGCAGGGCGAATGGGTCGTGACGCTGGACGGCGACGGGCAAAATGATCCGGCGGATATCCCCAGGCTGTGGCAAAAGGCGATGGAATTTGATGCCTCCGGTGCGCGCGTGATGGTTATGGGTGAACGCACGCGCAGGCAGGACAGCGCCGCGCGGCGCTGGATGTCGCGCACGGCCAACCGGATCCGCGAAGCCATGCTCCATGACGGCGTGCGCGATACGGGCTGTTCCCTCAAAATCTTCCGCCGCGCGGATTTTCTGGCGCTGCCGTTTTTTGATCATATTCACCGCTATATGCCAGCCCTGATGCGGCGCGAAGGCGTGATGACGCATGCATATCCCGTCAACCACCGCCCGCGCACATGCGGCGTATCAAAGTATGGTTTTTGGGACCGTCTGTGGGTGAGCATCGCGGATTTGCTGGGCGCCTATTGGCTGCTCCAGCGCCGCAAATTGCCGGAGATTGTGGGATGAACATTATTACGCAAATCACGAATTATCTCCTCGCGAAACCCTGGGTTATCATCGGTTTCGTCGGCCAGTTTTTTTTCATGATGCGTTTTGTGGTGCAATGGATGGCGTCGGAACGCGCGAAAAAGTCCGTTATGCCGGTGGCCTTCTGGTTTTTTTCCATCGGCGGCGGCGTGATTTTGCTGATTTACGCGCTTTATCAAAAGGATCCGGTTTTCATTGCCGGGCAGGGGCTGGGATTATTTATCTACCTGCGTAATTTGGCTCTCATTTTCGGCAAAAAAATCGCGGTGGAAAAACAGGCGCCTGCGAAAACGGAAACCACAAAGGTGCTGGATGAATTGGAACAACGTCTGCGCGACGAACGTCAAAGCCTGATGACGAGCGACGGCGCGCAACTGCAAAAATTGATGGAGCGTTAAATGCCAGAAAAAATATTTGAGAAAATAGATGTCGTCGGCATCGGCAACGCGCTGGTGGATGTTCTGGTGCATACGGACGATGCGGCGGTGGCGGCGTTAGGTCTGACCAAGGGCACCATGCAGCTTATCAGCCAGGCGGAGATGGAAAAACTCTATGCCCACATCGGCCCTGCCACGGAAATGTCTGGCGGCTCTGCGGCCAATACCATCGCGGGCATCGCCTCGTTCGGCGGCAGCGCAGCTTATATCGGCAAGGTTGCCAACGACCAGCTGGGCAAGGTTTTCCGCCACGATATCACGGCGCAAGGCATCACGTTCAACACCGCGCCGCACATGGATAACCTGGCGACGGGTTGTTGTATTGTCCTGGTCACGCCGGATGGTGAGCGCACGATGAATACTTTTCTAGGCGCGAGTAACGCGCTCACTACGGCGGATTTGGATGCGGCGCTTATCGGGGCCGCACAGTATATTTATCTCGAAGGTTATCTGTTCGATCCGCCCGAAGCGAAAAAAGCTTTCTACGCCGCCGCCGAAACCGCCAAGGCGGGCAGCACGAAAGTCGCGCTGACTTTATCCGATCTCTTCTGCGTCGGCCGTCACCGCGATGATTTTCAGAAATTGATCACGACGCACGTGGATTTGTTATTCGCGAACGAGCAGGAACTTTGCGCGCAATATCAAACCGATAATCTCGACGCCGCCATCGCCGCCGCGCGCGGACATTGTGATATCCTGGCCGTCACCTGTTCCGCGGCGGGCGCGATCATCATCACGCCGGATGAAATCATCAAAGTTCCCGCAGAGCCCGTCGCGCGCGTCGTCGATACCACCGGCGCAGGCGATCTGTTTGCCGGTGGATTTTTATATGGTCTGACGCAAGGCTTGCCGCTCGCCGAATGCGGGCGTTTGGGCACGGTTGCTGCCGCCGAAATCATCTCCCACATCGGCGCGCGGCCGCAACAACCGCTTGCCAAGCTCGCGGCGTAGAGGCGAGGAACGGGATGCGAGCAGCGAGAATATTTTTTACTCTTCTCGTTCTTTTCTCGCCTCTCGCCTCTCGCCTCTGCCTGGCTGAAAGCCAGGGGTTTTCTATGCGCGGTGCGCCCGCACTTTCAGAAAATTTCCAAAACTTCCCCTACGTAAATCCCGATGCGCCCAAAGGCGGTGAACTGCGCCTGGCGGAAATCGGCACTTATGACAGCCTCGCGCCCTGGCTGATCAAAGGCGCGGCGCCGCCGCAGCTGGAATGGGTTTATGACCGTCTGATGGCGCGGTCGTGGGGCGAACCCTTCACGCTTTATCCATTGATCGCGCAAAGCGCGGAACTTTCCGGCGACCGGAAAACACTGTCTTTCACCATTGATCCGCGCGCGAAATTTCAAGACGGCGTGGCCATCACCGCAGACGACATTAAATTTTCCTGGGAATTCCTGCGCGATCACGGACGCCCTAACACGCGCCGCATGTTCAAAATGGTTGGTGATGTCGCGGTTGCCGACGCGCACCACATCATTTTTCATTTCAAACCCGACGCGGACGGCGAAGCGCCGATGATCATCGCGATGATGACGGTTTTGCCGAAACATTATTGGGAACCCATGGGCGCGGCGGCGCAAAACACGACGCTCACGCCGCCGGTTGCCAGCGGGCCCTATAAAATCACGCGCGTTGATGCGGGGCGGACGATTATCCTCACGCGCGATAAAAATTATTGGGCGGCGGATCTGCCTTCGCGGCGCGGGCAGTTTAATTTCGACACCGTGCGCGTTGATTTCTACCGCGCCGATACGGCGGCGTTGCTGGCCTTTAAATCCCGCGCCTATGATTTCCGGCGTGAGGCTAACCCGAAACGCTGGGCGAATGATTACAACGTCAAAGGCGTGCAAAAGGTTGAATGGCAAGACGGCAAACCCGCGCCTTTTCGCGCACTGGTGTTCAACACACGCCGCGAATTATTCCGCGATATCCGCGTGCGCCAGGCATTGAACCTCGCTTTCGATTTCGAATGGCTGAATAAAAATTTATTTAACAATGCCTATGCCCGCGCGGAATCGATTTACCCGAAATCCGCCTTGGCGGATGATCATTACCATGCGCCGCATACGGACGGCTCCGGCCCGGCGGGTCAGCGCGATAACTTGCGCCGCGCACAGGAATTGCTCGCCGACGCGGGTTGGAGAATTCAAAACGGCATGTTGCAAAACGCTGTGGGACAGCCGTTTAATTTTGAAATTCTGCTCAACGACCCGACTGATGAAAAAATCGCGCTTTATTTCGCGCATTCGCTCCAGCGCCTGGGCATCACCGCGCGCATTCGCACCATCGACAGCGCGCAATTCACCGGCCGCCTGGAACAATTCGATTTCGATATGACCGCCGCGCAATGGGTTTCCACCCTCTCGCCCGGCAGTGAACAAGCGGTCTATTGGAGCAGCCGCGCCGCCGCACAACCCGGCAGCCGCAATTACGCGGGCATCAACGACCCTATGATTGACACGGACATCACTGCTCTGAACGCCGCGCGCACCAATGAGGATTTAACCGCCGCCGCGCACCGGCTCGACCGCGCGATGATGAACGGCGCCTATTTCATTCCTTTATATTACGCGCCCGCCGATTGGATTGCCTATTGGCCGGACCGCATCGCGCCGCCCGCGCAGCGCTCGCTCTATGGAACGGCGCTTGAAGCCTGGTGGGCAAAGCCATAAAATCAGCTATGGATTCGAAAATCTTTGCCGCTGTATGTTTATCTTTTGTCCTATGCCTGCCGCTTGGCGCTTGCGTCAACCGGGATTCGGATGATGTCCCGCATGACCGCGGCGCCGGTAATAATCCCGTCGGCTATTGGTTTCCCACGCATGTCACGGCGGATAACACGCCGGATATTTTAAAGGCTCAGGATTTCCTGGAACAGGACCTGGCCGAATGCAAATACGAAGCGCGCGAGCGTAACCATCTGGCAAGTGTCGATGATCCCGTTTCCACGCCCCAAGGCCATGTGGTGGACCACAAAGGCACACCGCGCGACGATACCTGGCTGCCGACGCATTATCAGTTATGGCAATGCATGGACGCTAAGGGTTGGGTGAAGTTGAAGCATTATTATACGGTGCCATACTAGGCATGAAATGTGAGAGATTTTGCAGTTTTGTTATGGTTCTGATTTTTTTAATCTCATGCCTCATGCCTTACGCCTTGTGCCTAGCTTCGGACGAGGCCACCGAAGACCACCAGCTTCCCCGCTTTGTCTCCATCCGCGCCAAGGAAATCAACCTGCGCACCGGCCCGGGTGAGCGTTATCCGATCGACTGGGTGATTAAGGCCAAGGGTTGGCCCGCGCAAATCACCGCGGAATTCGACAATTGGCGCCGCGTAAAGTTATGGGACGGCACCGTAGGCTGGGCGCACCGCGTGATGATTTCCAAAAAACGCGCGGTTGTGACGGTGCAGGACGGTGCGATTTTACGCCGCGCGCCCGGCAATGACGCGCCGCCGCGCGCCAAAGTCGCCGCGAACGTCCACGGCGAATTGAAAAAATGCGATCACAACTGGTGCGAAGTAAACTTCGACGGCGGGCAGGGATGGTTGCCTGCTTCGGCGCTGTGGGGCGCAGATGGAAATGATCTTAAGGCGCAGAAGAATTAATAGCCCGTCGCGATCCGTTCCACCAACTGTTTCACTGTCGGAATAAAACCATTCGCATACCACGGATCATTGGCAAAACGGTAAGCGTTGTGCCCCGCGAACATCAGCTGGTTATCCACATCCTCGCTGTGCGAAATATTTTGCAGCGTTTTTTGAATGCAAAAACTGCGCGGGTCGGCTTTACGGCCCGTGGTACCTTCTTCGTTTTGCGCCCAGTTGGAAAATTGGCAGGCGGAGAGGCAGCCCATGCAATCGATCTGGTCTTTTAAAATCGCGTTCTCGCGTTCTTTGGTCACGAAAATCAGGGTGTTGTCGGGCGTGCGCATCGCTTCGTTAAACCCGGCGGCGATCCAGTTTTCGGCATGTTCTTTATCAACGGGCACGACGTAAACCTTGCGCCCGCGCGCGCCGATGGCCATTTCGGCTGTGTGTTCGCCGACGGCCTCTGTTGTAAATGGAATTTGGTGTTCGCTGCGCTGTTGCAGTTCCGCCAGAAACGGATTGCGCACGGCGGAAGAATAAAAACCCGTTGGAGAGAATTTATTCAAATTCACGTCGCCGTTTTTCAGCGTCAATAATTTTTTCTTCCAGGCGTCGCTGATCGGGCTTTCTCTCGTCAACAAAGGCCGCGTGCCGAATTGAAACGCAACCGGCCCCAGTTCCGCATTGTCCAGCCAATCTTCCCATTCCGACAGCCACCAAACGCCGCCCGCCATAATGATCGGTTGATGTTCCAAACCATAACCGCGCATGACTTTACGCAATTCCAAAACGCGCGGCATCGGGTCTTGTGGTTTTTCGGGATCTTCGACGTTGGACAAACCGTTATGCCCGCCCGCGCGCCAGGGGTCTTCATACACCACGCCGCCCAGCCATTCCGGAAATTTATGATAAGCGCGTTTCCACAGCGCGTTAAAGGCGCGGCCGGATGACACGATTGGATAATAATAAATCCCGCGCGCCGCACAAAGTTCCGCCAGCTTATACGGCATTCCCGCGCCGCAGGTCACGCCGGAAATCAAACCTTTCGTGCCGTCCAGAATGCCTTGCAAAATCGTTTCGCACGCGCCCATTTCCCACAGCACGTTGACGTGAATTAATCCGTTGCCGCCCGCCATCTCATGCGCGATTTTCGCCTGGGTGATGCCGCCTTTGATGGAGTATTGGATTAACTCATCATGCCGTTCGCGGCGCGTTTTGCCGTGATATATCTGGGGCAGAATGTTTCCTGCGGCGTCATAGCTGTCCGCGTTCACGCCGGAAAAAGTGCCGACCCCGCCCGCACCGGCCCATGCGCCCGTGCTCTGGCCGTTGGATACGGCAATACCCTTGCCGCCTTCAATCAAAGGCAAAACTTCTTTCCCGGCAAGGCGGATGGAATTTAATGGTTTCATGGCCCTGTTTTAGGGGGAAAAGCGACGAGCGACAAGGGAAAAGGGAGGAGAAATAGGGGGGAAGGAAAGGGGGTTATTTTCCCTTCTCGCTTGTCCCTTGCCGCTCATCACTATTGTCAAACAGTAACCCTCGCAAGAATCCGGGCGTCAGCGCGGATAAAGGATTCACACCCACATCCGGATCCGCCAATTTTCCCGTGGCGTGATAGTTAAAAGCCAGTAAACCACTACTGCCGCCTAAAATATCTCCCAAAATCGGCACGCCGGACAGGGCGGTATTGATCATATAAAGCGGTACAATAGTGCCCGTGACATCCAGCGTGCTGGGTGTGTCGTTCTGGCGGATATCGCCGCCAAACGTCAGGCCGATGGACTGACCGTTCATCTTGCCGCCCGTCAGGCGCAATTTATCGTCGCTATATTGAAACTGCGTCGTGAAAGTGGAAAAGCCGATGCCGTCGCCGCGCAGCGTATCCAGAATCCCACCCGGCGAAGTCACCGCCAATAATTTCGCCAGCAGCGGCGCGCCGGCAATTTTGAAATCGCGCATCGTTATTGCGCCGCTGACAAGCCAGTCCGAAGCGCCGGGATTTCCACTTCCGGTAATCGCCAAATGTCCGCCGCGCACGGTATTCGTCACCCCAAACGCCGCCAGCGCTCTGCCCGCATCATCGGTTTTGACGTTCAAAATCTGCCGTCCGCCCTGTGATTGCGATGGTTGCCATTGCGCGCCGAGCGGCGTTTTGCCTTCCAGGCTTCCTTGCAGCGAAACTTTATTCCAATGCTTACCGTCATGGTCCGCTTCCGCTTGAACGTTTCTGAGTTCTATGCGGTTAGCCAGAAACAGCGACGCTAATTTCATGCTAATCCAGCGCGGCGGTTTGCCCGTTTCGCTGACTTTGGGTTTGGCGCTTGCGCCTTCGGGCGTATCGGGCGGCGGCGCGAACAATCCGCTGATATCAAGGCGGTCGCCATTGATTGCCCAGCGTTCCTGCGCGCCGTTTTTGATGAATTGCACCTTGGCGTTATTTTTATCACCAAAACGCAGCACACCGAAATCGAGTTTCAACGGCTGCATATTCCCGTCCAACACTCCTGTGCCGTCCAGCGCGATATCTTTCCCCGCTGCCGTCACGCCCAGATTATTCACGCCGCCCATATCCAGCGACGCATTAACGATCAGCGGCGCGCCAACAGGTTTGGTAAAATTCAATTCATCGATTTTCACCGCCGCATTCGCCAAATCCATTTTGGCTTGCAGACTTTTTTGCGCCCCGCGTTCTTCATAAGTGCCGGATAACTTCGCCGGACCTTGCACGCGCCCGGCGGTGGGCAGGCCAAGTTTGGCGTGATCCGCGTCAGCCAGTTCAGCATTAAAATTCACGCTGCGCGTCACGCCACCCACCGGCGCGAAATTATCCTGCCAGGTAAAGTTCATCGGCGCGCCCGCGACGGCGGCTGATCCTGTAACCTTCATTTGCGCCGGATCGATTTCAAACACGCCCTGGCCGTTTGTAACATTTCTTCCCATCAAAACGCCCGGCAAGGCGACCTGGTTCACATTCGCGATCGCGTGATATTTCACGTCCTGAATTTTCAACGCCGCGAGCATCGGAAATTCGAATTGCACATCCACGCCCACGCCGCCGCGGCTTTGATCCGCTTTCAAACCATATTTCGCCGCATAGCCATAGGGCGGCGTATCGAGTAAGCGCAGCATGTCCGGCAATTGTCCCGCCACGGGAATATCTAATTTCATCATTTGATTGTCAGCCTTCAGGCCGGTGATATCCATCACGCCAGGCTGGACTTGCAAATCACCCAGATGGCCGTTTTTGATATCCAGATGCAAATGATCGGCGTCAACAAAACCCGCGCTGCCGTTGACGCCTTCAACCGCCGGGAAAGCCGGCATGAATTTGGTGGTGATATTCATCAAATCAAAACCGCCGCGCGCATCGGCCAAGGCATAATCCCCTTTGTCCGGCGTCAGGCCGATAGTGACATTCACATGCTGCACCGCGCCCGCGCTGACGTTCGCATCGATCCAGGCAATCCCGCCCGGCGCCACGCTTTTCGGCCACCAGCGGCGCAGAGCCGCCACGCTGATATTCGGCACATTTACGTTCAGGCCGATTTTTTTACCGGCATCCGCGCTAGCCTGGAAATTCATCGGCACGGTGCCGTCTTCGTCCAGCAATACGGCATGCAAATTGGAAAGGCTCCATGCGTCGGTATCGGCATGGTATTCACCCATAATTTTCAAACTATCGATCGGCAGCGCCGCATCATACAATTCCGGAATAATAATATGACCCGTACCCGCATTGATTTTACCGCCGATGGTTTGCAGCGCGCCGTTGCCGTCCAAATGCAGCGCGGCATTAAACGTCACCGGCATTTGCAAACGGTTGAGCGACAGGTTCGCGGGCAGCAGGTTCGGCGCCGCGCTATCCAGAATATTTTGCACGCTTTCCGGGCGGATGTCATTCACGCTGGCGGTGATATCCGTGCCCTTGTCATTTTCGGTCAGGCTGGCGTGGATTAAGCTTGGGCTGATATCACTGTCCAGGCGCAAGGTGCCATTAAAAATCCCACGCGATTTTTCGCCGTCGCGTTGCCAGCTGAGTTCGACGTTATTTAAACCGTCATGCTCATCACCGCGCGTCAGGTCGATTACGCCATGCTCAATCGTGATGCTGTGCAAATGCGCCAGAAAACTGTTTTTATCCGGTGATAAACCCGCCAGCGGCGCCGTGCCTGCATCCGGTTTTTGTCCCGCGGGCGGCAGCGTGATATGCAATTGCGGTGCGACCAAAACGATATCTTTGACCCGCACATGACCGGTGAATAAGGATTTAATGGATAGCGTAACATTCACGCGCTCCACCGCCGACAAAGTTTTTTCCGCGCTGGCCAGGCGCACGTGATCGGCGGAAAATTCCACGCGGCGCGTATCGGGATCCCAGATCAAATATAAATTATTGATGTTCAGATTTTCCGTCATGCCGCCCGCGCTTTGCAAGGCTTCTTCCAGCATCGGCGTCGCCCAATCAATCGGAATGGGCGCCTGGAGCAGATCTTTCACCATCACGCCGATCGCGACAATCGCGCTGGCCATCGCGACCAGGGAGATATTGCGCATGATGCGGGTGGCTTTTTTCAGCATGCTTGACTTTTATCACGCCCGCGTCACTTTGTAAGTACAGGAGTTTATCCCATGCCAAAAACCGCCGCCGCGAAAAAACCGACATCTGAAAGCGCTGCATTACAATTACAGCCAGGCGCCGCGGCGCCGGATTTTGATTTGCCCGCGTCAAATGCCGCGCTCCGCGCGGATGGGGGCGGAAAAAATATCACCCTGGGTGATTTCAAGGGGCGTAAATTGCTGATCTATTTTTATCCCAAGGATGACACGCCCGGCTGCACCAAACAGGCATGCTCGCTCAGTGAAAATATTTCCGCGCTGAATAAATTATCCATGGCCGTGGTGGGCGTGTCGAAAGACAGCGTCAAAAGCCACGATAAATTCGTGGAAAAATTCGGTCTGAAATTCCCCCTGCTGTCGGATAAAGACGGCGACATGTGCGAACGCTATGGCGTCTGGGGTGAGAAAAAATTCATGGGCAAACCCTATATGGGTATCACGCGTTCCTGTTTCCTGGTCGATGAAAAGGGCAAATTGATCGCCGCAAAATACGGCGTGAAGCCCGAAGAGCAGGTGGAATGGGCCACTGCGGCGGCGAAATAATTTTCCCGCATATCTTTTACCGTCTTTTGATTTTTTATTTTTACCGCCTGGGATACTTATCTATTTTTTACCCTGCTTTTGCCATGCTGGGATCAGGAGTTCACCCATGCCGACCGCCGCAAAAATCTGGATCGCCCTTTCGCTTTTAACCCTCGGCCTGACGGGCTGTGTGGGGATTTTGGTATAATTTTCCTTGTTCCTATTTCCCGGTTCCTATATCCTGAAAATCCAGTCGGGCCGGATGGTCGCGGCGTTGCAAAACGCCGAGGAAAGTCCGGGCACCATGGGAAAAGGGTGGCGGGTAACGCCCGCCGGGGGCAACCTCAGAGATAGTGCCACAGAAAATAAACTACCGTGCTTCGGTACGGCAAAGGTTCAAAGGTGGGGTAAAAGCCCACCGCGCCGGCGGTAACGTGCGGCGGCTCGGCAAACCTCACCCGGTGCAAGACCACATAGGCGGGCAATCGGTTTCCCACCGGCCCGCGGGTAGGTTGCTTGAGCGGTTTGGCGACAAACCGCCCAGATGAATGACTATCACTCGCCATTATGTCCAACGGGCCTGCTGCGAGCACAAAACCCGGCTTACAGGCCCGGCTGGAATTTTTTCTATTTGCTTTCAAGGAATCCATATATAATCATAAATAAGACATAAAATCGCATACGGGAAAGCCATATAGAGAAATACAGTGCCAGAAAAATCATATTTTCCGATATTAAGATACTCGCGACGGGGCATTTCGCTGCCCGTTCTTCGTAATGGCGTTGTTCCGGACTTATCGGTTGCAATTGTCGGCTTTGGGCCAACCGGACATTTTACGCTGCGGGAGATTGCGAATTTTGCTGCAACCAATCCCAACACAAATATTAAGGTTAACCTTTTTGATCCCAAGGGATTTGACGGACGCGGCATCCATACCCGGCCTGAAAATAAATCCGATAAAATAACGGCGGCTTCCCGCCAATTGGTGTTGAATACTTCGGCGGATGGCACGTTTTCCGCCTATGACATCCGGAACGGTTATCATTTCCCCGCTTTTGCTGCGCGAAATGGTTTTTCACCTCAGGATTTCTTGCCGCGATATCTGTTGGGCGATTTTATGGCCATGAGAACGGATGAATTATTCACGCGCGCGGACAATTTGCCAAATCTGGATATTCAGAAACATCAGCGCCGCGCGGAAAAATTATGCGACGTCGAAAAACCGATAGAACGTTATGATCACGTGTTTTGCTGTACGGGTCACACGCGCATGCCCAGCGCCGATCATCTAACAGATTTTTCAGGGTTTTATAAAAATCTGTTTTACCTGCCTGAAGCGAACGACATTTATCATCGCCAAGGCAATGCGGATCATACCCTTGTCATTCCGGGCGGGTTCACCAGCAGCATGGACGCGGTCAGGATGGCGGAGAATCTGGATTATCGCGGAAAGTATACTTTGATTTGCAGATCTGGATTCTTGCAACCCGAGATAGATAATGAAAGAGTTCGGGCCGTCCCCGCGTGGCAATTATATGACGCGCTGAACCGCGCAGGCCGCATGGAAGTGATCAGCGATCGCACGGATATGCAACAGGTGTCATATCATGCACGCGATAAAGTGTTTGAAATTCCTTTGTCGGGTGGCGGTGTGATAACGGCGGCCAATCTATGTAACGCCGCCATTTGGAGCGATAGCGTGATGCCGCAAGATCACGACGGCCAGATTATGACGGACACTTTAATGCAATCCATTTATATGAATACCGGCCTGGACATGGGCGATAATGGCACATGGCGGGATTTCCACGCGGTGGAAGAGGGAATTTCAGCGCTGGGGTCAGCCCTGAATAATCCCGGCGGTAATCCCTGGGCCATGCGCGCCTGCTCAGACATGTGCCGGGCGGAGGTTACGAATATTTTATGCGGCGTACTGAATGCGAAAGAGCAAAAGCCAAAAGAAATGCACCGCCATGCTTTGGTGGTGGCGTAGGCTTATTCCTTCAACTCGCCCCACAAGTCTTTAACCTTTTTGAAAAAGCTTTCGCTTTCGGGCTGATGCGTGGCTTTGCCGCCGGCTTCGTCGAATTGTTTTAACAGGTCTTGCTGTTTTTTCGTCAGGTTGACGGGCGTTTCCACCTGGATTTCGATAAACATATCGCCGCGGTTGGCGGAGCGCAGGACGCTCATGCCCTTGGATTTCAAGCGCAATTTCTGGCTGGATTGAATGCCCGCGGGCACGGTTACCTTCGTCATCACGCCGTCAATCGTCGGTGCGTCAATCACCGCGCCCAAGGCTGCCTGGGTGAATGGAATAGGGATGCGGCAATATAAATCCGCGCCTTCGCGCGTGAAAAGTTTGTGCGCTTTGATGCCAAGGAAAACATATAAATCACCCGGCCCGCCGCCGCGCATGCCGGCTTCACCTTCGCCGGACAGGCGGATGCGCGTGCCATCGTCAACGCCCGCGGGGATTTTGACCTCTAATGTTTTATCCTTGCGCACGCGGCCTTGACCGTTGCATGACTTGCACGGATTTTTAATCACCGTGCCCGCGCCGTTGCACATTTCGCAGGTGCGCTCGATCATAAAGAAACCCTGCTGTACGCGGATGCGCCCGCTGCCCGAACAGCGCGGGCACTGCACCGGCTCCGCGCCGCCTTCCGCGCCATTGCCGTGACAAGGTTCACACGGCGCCCAAGTCGGCACGCGGATTTTTTTCGTTGCGCCCGCGAAGGCTTCTTCTAATGTAATGTCGAGATTGAAGCGTAAATCCGCGCCGCGGTTGGCGGTTTGCGCCCGTGCGCGGCCGCCTTGCGCCGCACCGCCGCCCATGAAATCGCCGAACATTTCCTCAAAAATGTCGGAGAATTGGTCGGATGAAAATCCGCTAAACCCAGCACCGCCGCCGCGCCGCGCGCCCGCACCGAACCCGCCTTCAAACGCCGCGTGGCCCATCTGGTCATAAGCCGCGCGTTTTTGCACGTCGGATAAAACTTCGAATGCTTCGCTGACTTCTTTAAATTTGCTTTCAGCGGTTTTGTCGTCTTTGTTCAAATCCGGATGATATTTTTTTGCCTGCGTGCGGTAGGCCTTTTTAATTTCATCTTCCCCCGCGCCGCGCGCGACACCTAGGACTTCATAATAATCGCGTTTCGTGGCCATGGCTCAAGGGTCAAATGGTAGGCTGGTTAACTGGAAGACTGGTACCAGCAAACTTTCCAGTCTGCCAGTCCACCAGTCTGCCAAAATCCGCTTAGGCGGATTTCTTATCATCCTTCACTTCAGTGAAATCGGCGTCAACGACTTCGGCGTCGGTGTCGTGCGGTTTGTCGCCGCTCTCCGTCGTTGTTTCCTGCTGCGCTTTGTACAATAACTCGCCGAGTTTCATGGATGCTTGCGCCAGCTCGTCGGTTTTCGATTTGATCGCGGCAACATCGTCGCCTTCCAAAGCTTTACGCAGCGCGGACGCCGCATCTTCCACCTTGGATTTTTCATCGGACGACAGTTTATCCCCCAAATCCTTGATGGATTTTTCGGTGGAATAGATTAGGCTGTCAGCCTGATTGCGCGCTTCGACCAGTTCGCGGCGTTTTTTGTCTTCGCCTGCGTTGCTTTCGGCTTCCTTTACCATCTTGTCGATGTCGGCGTCGGACAGGCCGCCGCTCGCCTGGATGCGGATTTGCTGTTCCTTGCCGGTCGCTTTGTCTTTCGCCGAGACTTGCACGATACCGTTCGCGTCAATGTCGAATGACACTTCAATCTGCGGCACGCCGCGCGGTGCGGGCGGGATGCCGACCAGATCAAACTGGCCCAGCAATTTGTTATCCGCCGCCATTTCACGCTCACCCTGGAAGACGCGGATGGTCACAGCCGTCTGCGTATCTTCGGCGGTTGAGAAAACTTGCGATTTTTTCGTTGGGATGGTGGTGTTGCGTTCGATCAGGCGCGTGAAAACACCGCCCAAAGTTTCAATACCCAATGACAATGGCGTGACGTCGAGCAACAGAACGTCTTTCACATCGCCTTTCAATACGCCGCCCTGGATCGCGGCGCCGATGGCGACGACTTCATCCGGGTTAACGGATTTATTCGGCTCTTTGCCGAAGAATGATTTCACCGTTTCAATAATCTTCGGCATACGCGTCATGCCGCCGACCAGGACGACTTCATCAATATCGCCGGCTTTCAGGCCTGCGTCTTTCAATGCCGCCGCCATCGGGCCCGTAGTGCGCTGAACCAGATCATCCACGATGCTTTCCAATTTCGCGCGTGTCAATTTGATCATCAGGTTCAATGGACGGTGCACCGCGCCGGACAAATCCGCCGTAATAAACGGCAGATTCACTTCCGTCTGCTGCGCGGTCGACAATTCAATTTTTGCCTTCTCCGCCGCTTCTTTCAAACGCTGTAAGGCCAAACGGTCCTGGCGCAAATCAATATTATTTTCCTTTTTAAATTCATCCGCCAGGTAATCAATAATACGCGCGTCGAAATCTTCACCACCCAGGAAGGTATCGCCGTTGGTGGATTTCACCTCAAACACACCGTCGCCGATTTCCAGAATGGAAACGTCAAACGTACCGCCGCCGAGGTCATAAACCGCAATCGTGCCGGAACCTTTTTTATCGAGGCCGTAAGCCAGCGCCGCCGCCGTCGGCTCGTTGATGATCCGCAAAACATCCAGTCCCGCGATTTTACCCGCGTCTTTGGTCGCCTGACGCTGTGCGTCGTTAAAATAAGCGGGAACGGTAATGACGGCTTGTGAAACGGTTTCGCCCAGGTATGCCTCGGCGGTTTCCTTCATTTTCGTCAGCACCATCGCGCTGATTTGCGCGGGCGCGTATTTTTTACCCTCAACCTCAACCCATGCATCGCCGTTATCGCCGTCCACGATTTTGAAAGGCGATTTGCTTTTCATTTCCTGAACCCGCGCATCCCTGAACGGGCGGCCGATCAGGCGTTTTGAGCCATAAACTGTGCCGTCCGGGTTCGTCACCATCTGGCGTTTCGCCGCCTGGCCGACCAGACGCTCGCCCGAGGACGTAAAAGCGACAATCGACGGCGTGGTGTTGTAACCCTCCGTATTATCAATCACTTTGGTCGTGGAACCTTCCATCACTGCGACGCAGGAGTTGGTGGTGCCGAGGTCAATACCGATTACTTTTGCCATGGGGGTCTTCCGTGTGGGTTTTAGGTTGTTCCTATGCCTTAGATGGGGGTTGCCCCCGCCCATTGCAATAGGGGTTTCAAGAGTATCCGGCGGTTTTTTATGCGCCCCGGGTTAAAAAAACAAGCCGGAAAAGGGGCAAATTAACAATAACTTGAACCAAGGCGGGGAGTTTGTTACTCTTGCCCTATCAGAAGCAAAAAATTAGGTGACTCCATGTATGTTGCAGACGGTTACAAGCCTTATGAAGTGGTGCCAAGCGAAGATGGGAACGGAACAAGAGAAATATACCTTGATTGGAATCGCAGGCCAATGGGAGAGCGGCGAAGCGCCGCGGAACTCGCAAAAGAAGAAGCTGATAAAATCATAAAGACAATCAAAAGAATTGCGGCTTACCGGCATCAAGAAAATAAAGATGTTTTTTCCCTTGGCGATGAAGAAGTGCCCGTCTATGCGAATGTCATTGACGTTTGTCTTGATAGTTTTAACGGACTCTCTAAAAGCAAGCCCGGCGTATTTCCTAAGACATCAGACCCGATTTTAGCGCGTTTTGCCTGTTATTCCGCCGGTCAACTTTCTGACGGGTTTTGCGGATGGTTCGCAAATCTGCCGCCTCAAATACGAGGCGAAGTAACGGTGGAAGAAAGCCAAATGGCCTACGCCAGAATTCAAAAAGCGCGCGGTGCCGGCGGACCTGTATTAATATAGCGCGCGCCCCGGCTAATTATTTGCCGCCGTCATCCGCGTGAAAATGATGCAACAGGCGGTGCAGCCAGGGCGCGGTGAAAATCCCGAAACTGCTGAGCAAAATAAAACCGCTGAACAGCGCGTAAAACGAGGCGAATAATTTCACCGCGTCCGATTTCATGGCGGCGACCGGCCCCATGCCGCCCAGGATCATGGATGCTTCCAAAATCGCATCCACCCAATCCAGGCCGCCTAAAATGTGATAACCGATGATGCCGATCCCCAGCGACCCCGCCATGATCAGGATGGCAAAAGTCAAGGCGCGCCGCACCCGGTGATGAAAAACCTTGCGCGGTGACAAGGGTTCGGAAAAACGTTCATATTTCATGCGCCATCATCGCGTCGGAGCGGACGGCGCGCAAGTCTTGTTTTACAAGGTTAAGGGTGATAAATTGCCTATAGCTGGTGGGTACGCCCCGGCGATTTTTAGGAGGAATTTATATGCTTCGCAAACCACTCTCGGAACAGGAAATTTCTGAATATTACGATGCTATGGACGCCAGGGATGATGAGAGATTACTTAAATTGGCCGAAAGTCTGCCGACGTGTCCCAAGCCTAAGGCAACACCTGGATATGAAGCCGAAGTGGCGGCCGGTGTGAAGGGGGCGTTCGAAGAATTGCGGAAGCAAGGCATGACAATAGTCCCGCGCGATCAAGAGAACCGGGTCATTAAAGGCCTAATCAAAAAAGAGCGGAAGCCGCGCCCGCCTGGCCCCGCACTATAATAGGGTAACGGCTTAGGTTCGCGCTAAATTTTAGTATCGATCTTCTGCGCACTCACTTCGCCTTTGGCGACAGCTACGCGGGCAGGGCGCAAAAGGCGGTCTTGGATCGTATAACCCGCCTGGATCACATTCGTAATTGTGCCGGGCGCTTTGCCGGTATTTTCAACTTCCATGAAAACTTCATGCACGTTGGGGTCGAACAGCCCGCCTTCGGGATTGAACTGGCGCACGCCGAAACGCTCCAATGCCTGTTGCAGTTGCCGCGCGGTCATGTCGATGCCCGCCATCACGGTTTCAATATTGGGGTCCTTGCGCGCTTCCGGCGCCACGGCGTTCAGCGCCATGGTGAAATTATCCGCCACGCCCAGCATTTCGCGCGCGAACTCGGAAATGCCGTAACGGTTGGCCTCTTCACGTTCCCGCACGGCACGCCGCCGCGTGTTTTCCGCATCGGCTAAGGCGCGCAGCGCGCGGTCCTTTTGCGCCATGACCTCAGCCTGAAGTGCGGCGATTTGTTCCGCTGCGCTGCCGAATTCGGTTTCAACCTCATCTATGCCTAGGCCGACATCGTTGGCGGCTTCGGGCGCGGGATTTTCGTCTTCAGGCATGTCTTCAGCATTCGTTTGCATAGCGCCCATGTAACCACGGGCGGAGAAGAAATCAATAAGGCCTGGATGAAAGTAAAAAATTTCTTGACGTTAAAACTGGGAAAATCGTAGCTTAGAACGGTAAACTTAAAGAAGGAACATTAATAATGTCAGACCAGCAAATTCACGCGCTTCCAGCCAACAAGGCTATTTATGAATTGGGACAAAAAGCCGCAAAAGCAATTATTGAACCAACGGTTGGCACCCGAATGGGCAGAGTTGCCGTTATGGAGCTGGATGGCTGTGCCGTTGTTTTCGGAGCTTTTGGAATTCTAGGGCTTATCGATAGCGATAAATCATATCCGGACCGCCGTTATATTGAATTTTACTTCGCAAGCACCAGCGAACTCCAAGCATCTTATAGCTATCTGGAAAGAGAAGGCAGTAAGATTGATCGGAAATCAGTTCAATCTCCACAAGATGCTTATGACTTGCTGACGCGCCGTAATATTCCGGAACGACTGCAAGACTTTTTAGAGGGAAAAACGAAACCGGAAATCCAGATTGTCAGCTTAGGCATATCGGAAAACAGCCTGGCGTCTTTAATCGGCCGCCAAGCGAGTGAGACGAGCGGCGCGGGTATTGGGTTGATAGGTTTGGCTTTTGGCCCTGAAGCCATCGCGCAAGCAAAGCAGGCAGGTATGCCTCGGGGCGGCTATATGGATTATTGGCAAAGAATGGCAGAGCGTGGAGCCCCATTGCCTGGCGCAGTGCCAACCTAATTCACCCCAACAATTTCCCAACCACCGCCGCGGTATAATCCACCAGCGGCACAATGCGGCCGTAATTCAGGCGTGTCGGGCCGATGACGCCGAGTGCGCCGGCGATAGTGGAGTCCTTGCCATGCAGGCCCGTAATCACCATCGAACAGCCTGTGCCGGAAAAGAATTCATGTTCGCTGCCGATGAAAATCTGCACGCCTTGCGCGCCCTGGGCCATTTCCAATAACCGCAACACTGTTTCTTGCTGTTCCAGCAGCCCGAACAAACGCCTGATGCGATCAATATCCTGCACCGCGCGCACGTCGTTCAGCAAATGCGCCTGACCGCGCACGATCAATTGATTGTGACTGTCATTCCACGCCGCCAGACCCGCTGTCACAACGCGTGACGAAATTTCATCCAGTTCCGATTTTCCCGCCGCGATTTCAGTGGCGATGACTTCGCGCACTTCGGGCAGGCTTTTGCCTTGCGTGCGCGCCAGCAAATAATTCGTCGCCTGCGTCAGCGCCGATGCATGCATACCGACCGGCAGATCAATCACGCGGTTTTCCACCTGATCGTCTTGATAAACCAAAATCATCAAAGCGCGCCCGGCATTCAGCGGCACAAATTCCAAATGCTTAATCGCCGCGCCCGCCGCAGGCGCCAGAACAAATCCCGCGCATGCCGACAAACCCGACAATGCCCGCGTGGCCTGATCCAAAATCTGCGGCGCGTTCAAGTTTGGACGCTGCTGAATATTGCAATGCTCTTCGATCGCGGCCTGTTCGTCGCGCGTCAATTCACGCCGTTCCAGCAAGGTATCCACAAAAAACCGCAAGCCTTGCGCCGTTGGCATGCGTCCCGCCGAAGTATGCGGCGCGAACAGCAACCCGGCTTCTTCCAAGTCCGACATGATGTTGCGGATTGTGGCGGGCGACAGTGACGTCTCCAGCAGGCGCGACAGCGTGCGCGAACCGACCGGCTCACCCGTCGCCAGATAGGTGTCGATCAACTGGCGCAGGATATGCTGCGCGCGCTGGTTCATGTTTTGCAGTTCAGGCGCCATCCGCATTATTTAACCACAGCCGCGCGGATAAACAAGAATATCCCAAGAATATCCCAAAGAAATCTACGGCACCGTAAAGTCGACTTCGAAAACGTTCGTCTTGTTGGTTTGATTGCAAGCGGTGGCGGCGGCAGCGGCGGTGACGGTATTGGGGATGCCATTGGTCGCGGCGACGGGTGTGCCGTTCAATACGATGTTGTTAATACCCAAGCGGCTGATATTAACGGCATTGCCCACCGTCGTCGCGAGCGAAACACAAGCATCCGACGGCAATCCCAATGAAATGTTCGCGGTGCCGACGACAATTTGCACGGTATTGCCTGTGCCGGTAAAGGCGATGCTGTCTTGTGTTTTGTCCGTTGCGAACGGCTGGACTAAATTGCCGACGCCGCCATTCGCCGTGGAGTTCGGCACGACCCAATTCATCGGCACGGCGCCTGATGCAATGATACCCGTATTATTCAGGCCATCCGCCGGGCCGCAACTGCCCCCGCCGCTGCTTGAAGATCCGCCGCCAGAAGAACCGCCTCCGCCGCCGCTAGAGCCTGCCTGCGCGCTTGTGGAGCAGGCGGCTGCGGCCGCTGGGATTATTCTGCCAATCGGTCCGCGCCGATTGAAATTGCCCATGATCGTGTGAAATTTCCGGTCAACCATTTCCTTGCCCGTGATCAGGCTGGCATAGAATAACCGCGCCGGCGCAAAGGGCTGATGTTGCGAGTTATAGGAAAAGAGCATTTTCGTATTAATCATCGCTTGCAAAAGCGAAGCGGATAAATCATCGCGTTTTTTATTTTCGATCACGGCTGCGGCGGCCAGCCAGACGCCGCCAATCAAAAGCCCCACGATCGTCAAAACGATCGCGATCTCCACCAGCGTAAAGCCTTTGTTTTTGCGTTTTAGCATTTCCCCAGCTCTGGCTTAATTTTCCCCTGACTTTCTGGCAGGGGACATCCTCCTATTGTATGTTCAGAGCGTTAAGGTTTTATAAATTCGAGCCGTTATTTGGGAAGAATTTTTGTTAAATTTATTGAAAATATGACATTTATATGACGCGCTTTCGTGCTATGGCCCACCCATGGCGGATATCGAAACGGAATTGCAGAAATTTGTAACCCTGCCGAACCAGGCCATTACGTTGGGGCTGGAACGGGTGGAAAGGTTGCTCGCTGCCCTGGGCAATCCGCATCACCGCCTGCCGCCGGTTATTCACGTCGCGGGCACGAACGGCAAAGGTTCCACGGTTGCTTTCATGCGCGCGATGCTTGAGGCGGCAGGGTTGCGCGCGCATGTTTTTACCTCGCCGCATCTGGTGCATTTCAATGAACGCATTCGCCTGGCGGGGAATCTCGCAAGCAATGAAATGATTTTGAATGCCTTTCGCGAGATTGCCGTAGTGAATAACGGCGAGCCCATTAGTTATTTTGAAATGACAACCGTGGCGGCGTTTTTATTATTCTCGCGCACTCCTGCGGATGTTTTGCTGCTCGAAGTCGGCCTGGGCGGGCGGCTGGATGCAACGAATGTCATCACGCCCGCCGTCAGTGTGATCACGCGGATTTCCTATGATCACATGCATTTGCTGGGCGATACTTTGGAACAAATCGCGGGCGAGAAGGCCGGGATTATGAAACCCGGCGTGCCGTGCGTTATCGGTTATCAGGCGGATGAAAATGTTTCGCGAACTTTACGCGCCCATGCCGCCGCAATCGGTTGCGACCTCATCGAATATGGCCGTGATTTCAGCACGGAAGAATTGTCGGATGGATTTATTTACCGAGCGGAAGATCAAGCGCCTATTAAATATCCACTTCCAGCTCTACTCGGCGCGCATCAGATTTTGAATGCGGCGAATGCAATCACAGCTCTTAAAATCTTTTCCCGCCTCTCAGACGAACATATCCGCATCGGCTTGCACACAGTCGAATGGCCTGGCCGTCTCCAGCGCATTACCGCCGGCCCGCTGGCCGCCATGCTGCCCGGCGGCGCGGAGCTTTGGTACGACGGCGCCCATAACGACAGCGGAGCCGAAGCGCTGGCCGAACAATGCCGCCGCTGGCGCGCGGCGGGCTATGGGATTCACCTGATTTTAGGGATGTTGAAAACTAAGAGTCCGCGCGATTTTTTCCGGACTTTGACGGCGGGACAAGCTTGCTTCGCGACTGTGGTGTGCGTGCCCATTGACGTCGCCGGTGCGTTTGAAGGCGGTGTTCTGGCCGGTTTGATTGCGGGCCTCGCGCCGGGTCAAGCCGAACCCCTTGCCGCCGCTTCCGTCGCTGAAGCGATCCAACTCATCCAATCGGGCCAGCATGGCCTCTTCGGGGTCGACCGCCCCGGCATTTTTCTGATTTGCGGCTCGCTCTACCTCGCGGCGGATCTCTTGGACTAAGGCTTTGTCCCGCATCTTCTCCACCTTTGCCGCCATACTGGCGGTTTCTTCACCAAAGAGTTCCGGATGCGTTTTTTGCCCTTTCTGTAATTCCTGTTTCAGCATGTCCAAAATCAGACTTTTTTTCGGATAAGCGATTTTTTTCTTTTTCGGCACGGCAATCGGCACCGGCCCCAACAAAATCTGCTGGTCGGGCGCATAGCCGTCATTGGCCCAGGCGATCTCAAAAATCTGCCGCTCATATTTTTCGATTATTTTTTCGATGGTTTTAATTTCGCGGTTTTTCTTAATGTCGTTTGCGCCCTCAGCTTCCGGATTCAGATGCTCTGAAACGCGGCGCAAATCATAAAAGACATGACCGTAATTGCTTTGCGCGTGAAAACATTCTTCGGTCATAATTTTTACTTCTTCCGGATACAACCCGCGTTTTCCGGTGACCTGACAGCTTTTGATATGATAGGCGTAATATCCGCCGGGACGACGATAATATTTATCGCTCATTTCCAGGACGAGCGTGGCCTCATCGCGGAACAGCGCTTGATAAACCTGGTCGACATCGGCGGCGTTCTTCACCAGGATGGTGCAGCGGTTCAGATCGTAAACGCCGCCTTCCTGCGCCATTTTTTCTTCGGCGCGCGCGATTTCTTTGGGCGGCGCCATAATCAATTTCAATGGAACGTTCAGCTCCAGCGACAGCGCCATCGTCAATTCAATATTATAATCGCGCACGTCGGGACGCTCGGCGGCTTGCAGGCGGCTGTTGAACAGGCGCGAACCATCCGTGAGACGGTAATATTCATATAGCGTCAATGAATCCGACGCCACTCTAACCGGATTATCCAGCCTATTGTATCCCGCCGCCTTGGCCAGCATTTGGGATGCCGTTTGCGCGGGAATATCCAGCACCTCTGCTAAAGTGCCGGTGTTATTGACCGCCATATATTCGCCGATGGCTTTTTTGATAAAATCATCCGACGGCACAGGGTCGGCCCGTTTCATTGCCTTATTATAGTCGGCCGCGCGCTCCAAGATCCGCTTGGCGGTTTTTCCGGAAATGCCAAGTTCATGTTGCAGCATTTCCGTGCTTGGCTTGACGCATTTGATCATGTCGCGCAACGCCAGCGCCATCAAATTTTCCACGCCAAGCTGCTTTGCGAACCAGATGAATTTATAGCCCTGGTTTTTTTCCAATTCGACGCGCTCACGGCGCTGTTCGGCGTGTTTCTCATCCCACTTTCTGAAGCATTCCTGCCTTGGCAGGGTGGTGATCAGCGCAAGGTTTTTCTCGTATCTCTGTTCCGCTTCACGCAAGGCTTTGCGTCTTTGCGCGATCTCCGCCCGGGAAGCGCCCGGCAAATCAAACGGCGTTTCATAAGCGGCGATGATCGTATTCTCATCCTCCAGCAGCCCTTTCAGGGTCCGGCTATAAGCCTGCTCCAGGTCAGGGACGATGTAATAATCGGAGTTGCGCATCTCATGCGGTATGCGCTCCGGCAGTTCGCCGGGTTCAAACTGTTTAAAATGCCATTTTCTACCTAAATCAAACGCCCGGTATAATTTATCCAGATCGCCCCCCAGCGCCTTGCGGAACAAATGCTCATGCATGTCGTGCGCTTGGCCGAGCTTGTTGCCGACAACCTGGTGGCTAATCTTAAGGCGGTTGTCACGGGCGATATAAAATGATGATTTTTGTTCCGGTGTGACCTCCCGGGGATCAATGACAAATTCGTGCGCCCCGTTATCCAACTTATGGTAGGTAAAGGACCAATTCTCAGCTAAATCTTGTAGGGAGGGCGAAAACCGGCGCGTATCCTGCGCGGCGGCATAGATGTCTGGGTTATCAACTTCGGAGGACGAGAATTGGCGCTTATCCCGCGCTGCAGCATAGATGTCTGAATCATCAACTTCTGCTTCTATCACCATAAAAAAATGATAACTTATTTGTATGCAGGAATGCAAGTAGCAATTTAATAAAATTTATCTCGATATTTTTTGAAATAAAATAATAAAAATATAAAAATTATTGAAACTAAAATAAATATTAAAAAATGCCCGCCATTTACACCCGCGGCACAATTCCAAGCTGACAAAGGCCGGTTTTTCCCCTAAATGAGTACAATGATCGGTCTTGTCCTCGTAACTCATGGAAAACTTGCGGAAGAATTGTTGGCGGCGATGCAGCATGTCATGGGGCCGCAGGACGGCATCCAGGCCGTCTGCATTTTCCCGGATGACGATATGTCCCAGCGCCGCGCGGATATCCAGGCCGCCGTCGCCGCCGTGGATGCGGGCAAGGGCGTGATCATCGCGACGGATCTGTTCGGCGGCACGCCTTCGAACCTCGCCATCTCGCTGCTCGAAGCGCATAAAAATATTGAAGTGCTGGCGGGCGTGAATTTGCCCATGCTCATTAAACTGGCCTCCGCGCGCAAAACCGAAAGCCTGCGCGACGCCGCCCTCCAGGCCTGCGAGGCCGGGCGGAAATATATCAACGTCGCCTCTGAATTGCTAAAGGGCGCCTAGGCTTGGCCGCTCCCCTAAAGCTCTCCCTCTCCCTACAGGGAGAAGGGAAACAATCTTGTCGAAATAGGATTAAATTCGCAACATAAAAACCCGAGGCGGCAGGTGCATGGGATTGTTCCGCATTTTTGATGCAGACTTTCCTGTTCTCTTACTCCCTTGCCGCGCCGCCTCTATCCGGTGATAAAGACCCCTTATGAATCCCGCCTCTGATACCGCCGTCGTCACGCACGTATTGATCACCAACGTCCGCGGCCTGCACGCCCGCGCGGCGGCGAAGTTCGTCAAACTCGCCAGCCAGTACGAAAGCGAAATCACGGTGGAAAAAGGCGACCTGCGCGTCGACGGCACCAGCATCATGGACCTGATGATGCTGGTCGCGTCGCAAGGCACCCGCATCGCCATCTCCGCCCGCGGCGTGGATGCCGAAGCCGCCGCCGACGCGCTCCGCGAACTGGTGGAGCGCAAGTTTGATGAAACGGAATAACATATAATTATTGACGCGCGGGCAGCCGATGCCATAGATTGCATCCAGACTTGCCATGAAAATCTCACATTCCTATCTCCCCGCGAAAAAGGACGAAGACCGTTCCGGTTATTTCATTCTGGAGGCGGCAGATCCGGACACAATAGAAACCGGGATTTTCCAGGCCATCTCCTTTGCCGCCATGGCGGCAAGGAAATACGCCGATCAAGGCTGCACCTTTTCTGCTCTCTTGATCGATGGCGACCGGCTATGCACTTTTCACGCCGGCGACAGTCCGATTTATGCCAAAAGCATAACCGGCGCGCCGCAATGCATCATCCGGCCGCACGACGGCTATAATGAAAAAGAACGCAGCCGCGTGGTGGAATGGCGCGGCAGTATCGTCGAAACTTCACCGGGGCCGGGCCGCAAACACGGACTCTATTTAAAGACGACGGTTCCGGGCAGCGGCGACAAATACATCGCCCTGACCCGTTCATGGGGCGATAGCCAGCATGAACCCGGCGGATTAATCCATGCCATCGACACACAGGAAATAACGTATCAAACGCCGTTATATCTCGCGCTATGCAGCGACGGTATCCTGGACAAAGCGGGTGACGCGGTTTCCGTGCCGTCACCGGATGCGGATGATTTTACAGATTACCTCAATGATCAAATGCTGAACCCTTCGGCCGAAGCCGTCACCCGTTGGGCGAAAAAGCGCGGCAGTGAAGATGACATTACCGCGATTACAATCGAATTATCACAGCCGTTGGAACAGCCTGTCCTGGCCTTCGTCATGGATGGCCACTTCGGCCAGGCCGCCGTGGAGGAAGCAGGATGCGTTTTCGCGCGGAATATATTAAGTGCCTTGCCGGTTAAACAGTATAAATATTCACACCTGCGCGAGTTATCCAAAACGTTTACGCTGGCGCCGACATTGGGCGGCCTTTAATTTTTCACCAAGCGCGCACATGGGCTTGCTGCGGCGCGGTACTATGATTATCACTGGCAGGGACACAAGGAGATTCCATGCCCCAAACCGCCGCCCGCGCCGCCAATTTCACGGATTATAAAGTTAAGGATATGTCCCTGGCCGAATGGGGGCGCAAGGAAATCACGCTGGCGGAAATCGAAATGCCCGGCCTGATGTCGACGCGCAAGGAATACGGCGCGCAGCAACCGCTGAAGGGCGCGCGCATCGCGGGCTGTTTGCACATGACTATTCAAACGGCGGTGCTGATTGAAACGCTGACCACGCTGGGCGCCGAAGTGCGTTGGTCCTCGTGCAATATTTTTTCCACGCAGGACCAGGCCGCCGCCGCCATCGCCGCCGCGGGAATTCCCGTTTTCGCCTGGAAAGGCATGGATGAAGAAAAAGATTATTACTGGTGCATCGAACAAACCGTTTTTGGTCCCGACAATTGGCGCCCCAATATGGTGCTGGACGACGGCGGCGACCTCACGATGTGGCTGCATGAAAGACATCCCGACCTGCTCAAAAACATCAAAGGCATTTCCGAAGAAACCACCACCGGCGTGCGCCGCCTGATTGATATGGCAAAGGCCGGTCGGCTCGCCGTGCCCGCGATCAATGTGAATGACAGCGTGACGAAATCGAAATTCGATAACCTCTATGGCTGCCGCGAAAGTTTGGTGGATTCCATCCGCCGCGCGACGGACGTGATGATGTCCGGTAAAATCGCCGTCGTCTGCGGCTATGGCGACGTGGGTAAAGGTTCGGCGGCGAGCCTTCGCACCGCCGGCGCGCGCGTGATCGTGACGGAAGTTGATCCGATCTGCGCACTCCAGGCCGCGCTGGAAGGCTACGAAGTCCGTACGGTCGAGGAAGTCGTGACCAAGGCCGACATTTTTGTGACGGCAACGGGCAACAAAGACATCATCACCGCCGACCACATGCGCGCGATGAAAGACCGCGCGATTGTCTGCAACATCGGCCACTTCGACAACGAAATCCACGTCGACGCGTTACGCAACATGAAATGGCACAACGTGAAACCCCAGGTGGACGAAGTCGAATTCCCCGACGGCAAACGCATTATCCTGTTGGCCGAAGGCCGCCTCGTCAACCTCGGCTGCGGCACCGGCCACCCGAGTTTCGTGATGTCCGCGTCGTTTACCAACCAGACGTTGGCCCAGATCGAATTGTGGAACGCGCCCGCGGGTAAGTACGAGCGCCAAGTCTACGTCCTCCCCAAACACCTCGACGAAAAAGTCGCGCGTTTGCATTTGGACAAACTCGGCGTGAGTTTGACGAAATTGTCGAAAGAACAAGCGGATTATATCGGCGTGACGGTTGAGGGGCCGTATAAGCCGGAGTTGTATCGCTACTAATTAAACATCCTGCATTCGTTTCAATCACCGCCCCAAAAGGGCGGTGATTTTTTTTGGATATTACTCGTAATGGTTTGTGAAGCAGGGGATTCAAAAATAAAAATAATTTTCTTCTTGGAAAAATTATATCGAGTATGACTAAATCGGATTTAGTGCTTATGGCATCCAACAACAATCAAAGGTAAGAAAATGTACAGTTTCCTCAAGTTAATTCTGCTTGTATCAGTCAAGCTCCATTTAATAGCGTTTATTTTTATAACGCTTTAAATGCATTAATGCGATGTCACCCCGGCCTTGTGCCGGGGTCTGCGGTTGGGTCAGCACATGTTCTGAAGCACCGCGCGAGCGTCGAGGCAGATCCCGGGACAAGCCCGGGATGACATCCGGTTTGGGGGGTATTATATGTGTGCCATGAACCTGGACACCGCCACCACCGACATCACCGCCGCCGGGCACTTCCTCGCCGCGCGCGGGTGGGCGCCGGCGACGGCGGGGAATTATTCGGTGCGGCTCAAGCATGACAGCTACGATATAAATACTGACAAACAAGGTGGATTTAAAAACACTTTCGCCGTCACGGTTTCCGGAAAGTGGAAAGGGGAATTGACGGCGGATGATATTATGGTGGTGGACATGAACGCCCGCCCGGCGGACGCCGCCAGCGCCCATGCAACGTCCGGCAATGCCAGCAAAAAACCCTCCGACGAAACGCTCCTCCACTGCGCGATTTATCAGCATCACCCGCAGGCGGGCGCGATCCTGCATACCCATTCCATTCCCAACACCGTCCTGTCGCGCGCGACGCCCA
>JABDAM010000017.1 GCA_013289145.1 Alphaproteobacteria bacterium
GGAGGCGTTGGAGATGCTGCATACAGGCGATTTCTCGCGTCTTAAGTCCAATGAAGTCTTGCAAAACAATATCGGTTCATGGGCAAGGAGTTTCATGTCAGAATGCGACATTGAAAAGATCACCGGGTGCCCAATAGTAAGAAATGTGGATGTTACCTGGGCGCTTTTTTATAACGACATAGGCCAGCGGCCATTGAATGAGTCCGGCGAATTTTTACAGCAAATTCTGATGCTGCCGGATGCCGAGATCAAATTACGTGAAAGCATCCAGGGTGATGTTAATGGTTTGCAGAAACAATGGGAAATGTTTGGCAAACTCAACAAATATGAAACGGTCTCCACGCCGGATGGAAATAATAATCGGTGGGTTCCGATGCCTAAGGATGAAAGAAACGTGCATCAGCAAAAAACCGCTTACGTACTTTTAGAATCGTATCAGGCGGCGGAAAGATTTTTAAATCCTCTGCTACATAAAAACGGTTTGCCGCCCGTCATCACGCCTGCTGAACTTTTGCAAGGGCAAACGGCGTCGCGGCCGTGGCAGTCAAATTTTCTTTATGATTTACGCGGGCGGCATATCCAGGCGCCTTCGGCGGCGGATGCCCCGATGATGACCGAGGCCATGATGCGCAAAGCTTATTCCGAAGGCGCCCATTTCCTGCGTTAACCGTTTGCGGTTTTTTCGCCGCTCTGCTACATCCGCGCAGTGTTTCCGGAACCAAACCATAACGATCTGATCATCCCGTTTCAGCTGGAGCAATCCGGTTTGCGCGGACGCTTTGTGCGGCTCGGCGCGACGCTGGATGAGATTTTGGGCAAGCATCAATATCCACAACCCGTCGCGCGCCTGGTGGCGGAGGCGGCGACGCTGGCCTGCGTGCTTGGCAGCATGTTGAAAGAGGATGGGATTTTTTCGTTGCAGGCGAAGGGTGACGGGCCGGTCGGCATGCTGGTGGCGGATTATACGTCGGACGGCAGTTTGCGCGCCTATGCTTCGTTTAATAAAGATGTGGTGGCAACGGTGCCGGACAGTTTTGCGGAACTGCTGGGCACGGGTTATCTGGCTTTCACAATCGATCGCGGCGAGGGGTTTGAACGCTATCAAGGCATCGTGGAAGTTGACGGCGCGAGTCTGACCGCCGCCGCGCAGCATTACTTTTTGCAGTCCGAACAAATTCATACCGAATTAAAGTTTTTCGCCGCGCCGCATGCGCATTCGTTTCACACGGCGGCGCTGTGCATTCAGGCCATGCCGCATGACGCTGATGCAGGCGACCACGACCTGGACCGCTTGCCGCCCGGCTGGGACGAGGCAAGCGCGCTGCTGGCCACACTCTCGGCGGCGGAGGCGTTGGATGCGGCGCTGCACCCGCATGAGGTTTTGTTCCGCCTGTTCCACGAAGGCGGCGTGCGCGCCTATGACACGGTGCATGTCATGCACCGCTGCCGCTGCGGTTTGGGGCGTGCCGAACGCGCGCTGTCTGCCCTGTCTGAGGCCGAAGCCGAGGAACTGGCCGACGCCGGGCGCATTGAGGTGCGGTGCGAGTTTTGCAACAGCACCTACACCTTTACCTTGCAGGAATTGTCGGATTTGCGCGCTAAAGATGCCGGCGCAGGCTGACATTAATTACTTGCTTTTCAAAAGGGCTTTATATTATGCTTTCCGCTAGCCGGAGAAAAAACACATGAGTGCGGTGATATTTGAAGATAATTTGTTAGAAGGAATTCCTCTGCCCCAAGAGCAGAAAGGCAAAGCGCCGCCTAAAAAGGCAAAAAAAGAACACCGGCCGTTGACCGAGCGAGAGGTGGAAAGATTTAGGGCGCTTCAGAATGAAAATTATAAACAAGTCTTTAATTTAGCCTACCGTTTATCCGGTACCCGGTCTGATGCCGAAGATTTGACACAGGATGCCTTTGTTCGCGCTTACCAAGCATTTGATGATTACAGCGATAAGCGGCCGTTTAACAACTGGGTGTTTCGGATTGTGACTAGGCTTTATTTGGATATGCTCCGCACCCGCCGCCGGCGCGTTAAGACTGCAAGTTATGATACGCCGCTTCAAAGTTCATCGGGCGAAGAAAATCTTTATTTCGAAATGTCGGATGATAAGCTAAATCCGGAGCGGGCGACTGTGGACGGCGAGTATTCGGAAAAAATGCAGAAGGCGCTTAATCATTTATCACCAAAACAAAGATTACTGGTTACCTTGGCGGATATCGAAGATGTAACTTATAGAGAGATTGGGGAAATGCTGGGAATACCGATCGGCACCGTTCGTTCTAAACTTCACCGCATACATAAGTTATTGCGTGAGAAAATGACGATACCGGAATTCACGGCGCCTAAAAAGGCAAGTTTAACGCGGCGGCGTGCGGCAGAACCGGCCGTTACCGTAATTGTTTCCGAATCCAAATTGTATCCGGGTCTTACGGTTGCGGATGAAAAAGACTTGCGTTCAGCGCTTAATTTCTTGCGGAATGCCAGTGATGGAGAATACGGCATTTTCCGATTACACGCTGCAAAGCCGGGGAATGAAGAGAGCGAATACCCTGCTATTCAGCGCTGGCATGAAGGCTCGACGGCTGAATATAATGCAAGAGAGGCAGCGCGGTCAGAACGCCAGCAAATCATCCCAGCTGCGCAAAAGGGGGCCGTAGGAAACAGGACGGCTCTCATCCCATAGATCCGGCACGGGCAGTTCCACTTCTTGCCCCATGTCGCGCGCGACGGAACCGGTGTTGACCATCAGGCGGTTTTCAATCGGCAGGTCGCCGATTTCATATTGCAGCGGAATATGCAGCACCAATCGCGCGTCCGAATGGCCGCGGTCTTCGGGCCCGCCCAGGTCGCGCTGGTTGCTCCAGGTGCCGAGGAAGCTGAGCTGAATGCCTTGCTGAAAAGCCTGGCGCAGTTCAAGGGAAAAGCCGTGATCCTCAGCCAGATATTGCTCGGCGCTGAAAATCACTGTCAGGTCGCGCGGCGGCACTTCGTAATAAAAACGCAGCGCGGCGGTTTTGGTTTGCAATCCGGTCTTGCCGAAATCGCGCATTGGGTCGCGCTGCTGTAGCCACGCGCCTTCCGCGCTCACGGCCCAGCGCGCCTGATAGGGTTGATAAAACAATTCCGCATCGATGCCGCGATACATTTCTTCCAGCAATCCGCCCGTCACGCGCGCCTGAATTTGCGGCGCGAGGGTGCGCGTGAAATTGACATAAAGGTTTTCGATTTTCGTCGGCGTGTCGGCATAGGCGTCAATATTGCTGCGCACCGCATGCGTGGGGCGCGGGATGATGACCGGAAAATTCTCGCCGGATTCAAAGGATGCCGCGCCGCCGATGCTGAAGCCGTTGAAAATCTCATACGAACCGCCCGCCAGCCAGCGCTCGCGCGAGATCAGGAAATTGCCGAATTCGTAAGGATCGATATCAAACCGCTGGGCGGTGAATAAATGCCACGCTCGCACGGGCGTTTCATCCAATGCTGGCGCGTCCGCGAATTTCGCCGGCGTGATTTGCGCGGATTGAAAAACTTCCTCGGCGCTGCCGTTGAAATGCGTGGCGCCCGTCACATCGCGCCGCACAAAAGTATAGGTGCCCGCAACCAGGCCGTTATGCTCCGGCACCAAAGTCACCGATTGAATATCGCGTTCCGAATATTCCGCCGCGTCATAAGCCGCGTGGCCGAGATAATGGGCGTAAGGCGGCGCGTCATGCGCACGGTAACGTAAATAAATCCGGTCGCATGTTTCGCCCGTATCGTCCGGCAGATTTCGCGGCATGCAGGTTTCATCATCATCCGCATGGCGGCGTTCGATATCCAGAATGTCATCGCCCTGACGCCGCGCGAGGATTTGGATTTCGTGTAAATCGGCCGCGCGCGCGGGCGCGTCGGGCAGCGGGGCGGGCGGTAATGTCTTAATGCGCTGGACTTCTTTTTTGTCCTCTGCGTCTTTTTGTAAATTCAACGCATAGGACAGCGTAACGGCGCCGCGCGACAAATTATCCCACTCCGCCGTCAGCGCCAGGCCATCCCAAATCGCGTAACGCGCGCCGACATTGAATGGCGCATTAACCCGCACATTGCCTTCCAGTTTTTCAATCGCATCGGGATCGCGGTCGAATTCCGCAATCAGCTTCAACGGCTGCCATGGCGTTTGATACGTCACGCTGCCGAACAATCCCATGCGGCTGCCGCGATACAGCGCGTTAAAACCGTTTGATCCAATGCCTTCATCGCGCGCGCGGTCTTTGTAGGTCGAAGAAATTCCGGCCAGCGGATTATGAAACACGCCGTGTTCGGCATAACGCCCCCAACCGACGCCCGCGTTAAAATCCAGATCCCAATAGCGTTTGGCGAAAACCAGATACTCGCCGCCGAACCGTGTTTGTCCGATGAAATTGGTATAGCCGAGCGCCGATGCGGGGATCCAATCCCCTTCGTTCCACAACTGCACCTGCGCGTCGATGCCGGGATAGGTCGCGTCGGTGATCCGGTCCTGCTGCTGGCGGATGGTGATGCGCAGCGCGTCGATCGGCTGTATGCCCGCATAGATCTGGTTATACGGCGCGCCGTGACTGAAACCGGCATAGGCGCTGCCCGCGTCCAGCGACCGCGCGGTGGGCAGATTCAGCCCGCCAACCTGCCCGTTTTGGTTGATGCCGGGCGCAGTGGCGTCGGCCCGTGCGGCGGCAGTGGCGCAAACCAAAAGAGCGAGAAAAACCAGCTTTTTCACCCGGGTAAATTGAATAAATTTATAGTAAGGGCAAGGGGTTAATAGCAGAGCAATTATTGTAATACAAAAACCTTGACGCGCCAGAATTTTTGTATTACAATAATTTAGTGGAGATTAAATTCGACCCGGATAAGAATGACCGGAATATCCGCGAACGGGGACTGTCGTTTGAGGATGTTGTTTATTTGGATTGGCCAAACGCCTTGCTGAAAGTTGATGGCCGTACAGATTATGGAGAAATCCGCGTGCAAGGTTTCGTGCGCGATGCGGACGGCAAACCATACGTTGTCATTTATACCCAAAGGGACAAAGTCAGCCGGATTATCAGCTTCCGTCGAGCCCATGAAAAAGAAAGGAAACACTATGAAAAAACCTGACCCTTTTATGATTGATGAAGAGAGTCCGCTTTGGACTGAGAAGGATTTTGCCCGCGCGCGACCTGCGATGGAAGTTGATCCTGAATTTGTTGCCGCCATGATTGCTTTGCGCAAACCTGGACGCCCGCCTCAGGAAGACCGTCTTGAAATGTTTTCTATTCGGTTACCTATGGGGGATATCGCAAAGCTGCGTGCCAAGGGAACAGAGGCAACGCGGGAAATTTTGCATCAATTCGCGGAATCCTGATTTGGGCTGTTATTTCGCGCGGAATCTGTTTTTCTAATGTCATGCGCGACGATTTACGAAATGAATTCATTGCATCCCAAGGTTGGGCCGGTGCGGCGGTGGAGGCTTTGCCCGGCGATGCTTCGCGGCGGCGGTATTTCCGGCTGAAAAAGAACGGGCAGGCGCGGCTGGTCATGGACATGCCGCCGCATCCCGAGGAAAGGTTTGCGGAATTCGTTTTACTGGCGGATCATTTGCGTGCGATGGGGTTGAGCGCGCCGGAAGTGTTCGCGGCGGACGCGGCAAACGGTTTCGCGCTGATTGAGGATTTTGGCGAAGATACCTTTACGCGGTTGCTGAACGCTGGGCACGCGCCGGAGCCGCTTTATGAAACCGCGATTGCCGCGATGGCGGAGTTGCAAATGAAATCAGACGGCGCGGCGCTGGCGATTAAAAATTATGACACGGCGGCGATGACGGATGAAATTTCCTGGTTCATCGACTGGTACGCCCCCGCGCTTTGGCAGCGCAAGGTGACGGCGGATGAACGCGCGGAATTTCAAACCATTGTGCGCGGCGTGTTTGACAGTTTGCCGTTTATCCGGCCCACGCTGCTGTTGCGCGATTTTCATGTGGATAATTTCATGTGGCTGCCCGTGCGGGATGGCTTGCGCCGTTGTGGTATTCTGGATTTTCAGGATGCAAAATGGGGTTCAGCCGCCTATGATCTGGTTTCGGTGCTGGAGGATGCGCGGCGCGATATCGATCCGGCGCTGGCGCGGAAATTGTATGATCAATACCTGGCGCTGCGGCCGGATATTAATAAGGAAGCTTTCAAAGCGCATTATGCAGCAATGGCCATGTTACGGCATGCGCGGGTTTTGGGCTTTCTGATCCGTGTTTGGGTGCGGGACGGCAAGCCGCAATATCTGCAATTCATGCCCCGGGTGGAACGCCAGTTTGCCGCCGCGCTGGCGCATCCGATTGCCGCGCCGCTGCGGGACTGGTGGAGAAATCGGGCGCGGGCGGGCGGCTAATATAAGAACAAAATCCTAATAGATATGCGCAACTTTATAAGCCCAGATAGGGGGTCTATAGGGTTGTTTGTCATTTTTTGATGATAACCCGGTTTTGCCGGGTCGCCATGACGCTATTTGAGGAACAGATGCACTTCCGGGTTGGCCGCATCCGCGCTGGTTGCCGTCGTTAATTGCATCCGGTCTGCGGGCACGCCCATTTCAGCCATGGTGCGCATGACGTCCTCGGCCTTGCCGCGAATGTTGACGGCAGCCAGGCTTTGTTTCGCGCCGCTGCCCGCAGGCGATACGGCGACGACTTCAAAGTTGCCCATGGGGTTCTTTTCCAGCGCCTGGCTCATCGCCTGGTATAAAGGCTGGCCGTAATCCACATCCGGGCGGTCAAAGCGGATGATGACGAACGGCGTCTTCGCTGCGGGTGCAGCAGGCGCGGCAACAGGCAATTGGCCCAAAGTGCCAGGGCGCGGCGCGGCGGCGGCGGCGCGCAGGTTTTCAGACGCCACCGGCGTTGCGGGCGCGGCCGCGCCGAAACCAGACAAACCACTCAGTGGTGTCGGCGCAAACTGGAATGGCGCCACATTGGCCAGGCTATTGCCGTAAACTTCACCACGCGCGATCGCGAGTGACAGGGTTTGCAAATTCCGGCGCTCCGCCGCGATATAGGCGTTCTGGCGGTCAATGTCGCGCGTCAGATCATTCAGCGCGCGGCCAATACCGATCACGGTACGCTGCACGTCGTCTTCCAGGTTTTTCAAGGCGGTGTGATCTTCATCCACCGCGCCGGAGAGGCTGTAGGTCGCGCGCGTCGCGTCCAGCAAATAATTCGCCATGGATGCACTCGCCGCGATGCGCGAAGACAGCGCGTTCATGTCATTGCCGCTCGCCGCGAATTGGTCGAGCGCGGCGGAGGCATCCTGCCAGCGCTGCACCAAACGCGGGTTGCCGGGCGTCGTGCCCGCCTGAAGTTTCGCGTTAATGTCGCCAACGATGCCGTAGTAATTCGCCGCCAGGGATTCATTTTTATTATGCATATCGGACAGCGTCGTGCCGTAGCCCTTCACATCACTTTGCAAATTCGTCAGGTCCGAACGCAGCTGTGCGATCTGGCGGCCGACGATGGTTTGGCTTTGCGTGGCTTCCTTCGCAGCAGGCGTTGGCGATGCAGCCGGAGCGGGCGCGGATGAGAGCCAAGAATTGTTATCATTCGTGCTATCGCTAGGCGCGGGCGTCGGCGCAGTGGGCTGTGCCGCAACACTGGCAACCGGCGCAGGCGCAGAGGCGTTATTATCACCCTGATCCAGACCTAAATACTCACAGGCCGTAAGGCCGAAACTTGCAACAAAAACGGTCAATAACAACGAACGGCGCAGCGACATGCTTTTATTCCCCATGGGATGTGTGAAATCGGATGGCGGATATTAGCCGCCGCTATGCGCGACCGCAAGAGCCCCAGGGCAAAAAAGAACCCGCCCGCGACATACATATTTGCTCGAAAATACAGCGCGCGGAGGAGAAGCCTGAAATTTTCAAGGCGACACAAATTGCCCCCTAAATTGCGGCAGCGCATTATTTTCCGGAGGTCCGTAGAGTCTATCGTAGTGGAACGGGTTCTTGGGATGCTTGCGGTTCCATCGGCTGGAAGCTTTGTCGAGGGAGCTTAAATTAACAATGCCATCGCAAAAGGTTTCTGTTGATTGATCACCCGCAACAGACAGGCTCTCACTGGTTGTATAACGATATTCAAAAAAGGGCTCAGACTTGGGCGCATCTGGGGATGGCCAAATTGGCAAAACCTTTTGGTTATCGGAGGTGAGGGGGAGTTTTTCGATCAGGTTATAGGCCTGATCGATTTCCCTTTCTTCGTTCCAGTTTTTGATGTGCGGCCATAGGAACCAAACAGCAGGCACAGCCAGTAAGGAAGTGAAACAAAGCCTCACCTTTGCTTTGGGGCTGATGGTTTTGTGCGGTTTTGTTTCCATTGACCGGCCCTCAAAAACTTATGGTATTTTTAAGTGGCTTTTCCCCGGAACGCAAGGAAGGCAGGCGTATTCGGCCGTTCGGCCGGAAACAGGCAAAAAAGACTTGCTCCCACGCCGCCGATTGGCTAGAACCACCGCCTGCATACATGCATGAACGCGCCCGTAGCTCAACGGATAGAGCATCTGACTACGGATCAGAAGGTTAGGAGTTCGAATCTTCTCGGGCGCGCCAGTATTTTTCAACTTATGCTTGCGGTTGGCATGGGTTGCCGGTTTGGCCGCCCATTCGATTTATGCGCTCTGGATAACAAACGGGGTAACAAGCCTGAAAATTTCTAGAGTCTTTGCCCTGAATGTGGTAACCATGATGCATTAGAAATGTGAGAGGAATGCCTATGCTTCCTTAACCATCATGGGGGATAAATGCGAAATGCTGCTGGAGTAATGGCTGCTGCCTATGTCGCAATGGTGACAGCCGGTAGGCCCGCCGAATTACCCAATGATAGGCATCCGCAAGAATTGCTGTCGACGCCGATTACGATTTCGGGACCCGCTAGACCGGTGCAGGGACTGCTTCAGGATATTCAAAGTCAGGCGCCGAGATGGACATTTAAAATTGATCCTAAAACAGCACAAAGAACGGTTTATGTAAGCGTTCAAAAAATGCCGTTAAAAGAATTGTTGCGACATCTCTGCGATGTGACCGGCAGCCAATTGATAGATGACGGCAAGAATTACAAGCTGGAAGAGGCAACTCAAAAACTTCGGTTGGTGGAAAAAAGAAAGCGGTTGGAAATCATTGAAAGCAGCATTCAAAAGATGCCGCCTGTTTCCAGGCAAAGTTCTTTCGCTGATAAGGTTTTGCAGAATTTAATTTCTGCGATGGGGGCCGAAAATTTTGCCGATTTTCCGGAAAATCGGCGGGTCGTTTTCTCAAACGATCCCAATGCGGAACAGATCGGTTTCCCCTCGGGTTTATTAAGCAATCCTAAAATCGGATTAGATTCATTTTGGAGTACTGTGTCCAACCCCGGAAAGCTTATTCTTGTTTATGAATTTGATGGCCGCATGCAAAGACCATCCTTTCAATTGAAAGTTGGGGATGCTCAGGGCAAGGCCATCGCCGATACAGGTCAACTTATCCTTTTGGGGCCTGAGCCGCAAAAAGTGCCAGAGAATCTCGGTGATTTTCCTATCACATGGGATGATAAAAATGCTGATCCTTGGGGGAAAATTGTCAATGAAATCGGATCTGGAATGCCGCTTTCACCTGCGTCGTTAAATTTGCTTCAGTCGCCGGAAAAGGATGATCCAACAAATCTTATTGTGCCTTATGTCAAGGCTCTGAGCGAAGGCAGGACTTCGGGGATCGTTGCTTGTTTTCCCGATGAAATGATCTTTGCCGCCGCCCGCTTGCGGAAGAAAGGTTTAACCTCAAGCCAGCTCGTCCGCATGATCACGGGAGTCGGCCAGTCTTCAATTGCAATAACACCAGAGGGCGTGCTGACAATTAAGCCCCAGGTTTTAACCCGGCCATCATTTAATCGGGCGGCTCTTGAACGTTATTTCACGGCGGCTGCTAAAAATCCGGAAATGAAATGGCAAGATTTAGCGGCGCATATTGTGCCCCAGCCATGGGGATTTATGACGGGGCCTGCACGAGTCATAACAAGGTGGGCGGGGTATGATGAACTCTTGGAGTTAAATTGGCGTTCAGAATCCGCTCTTCGTTTATTTGGCGCTCTGCCGCCGGGGGCGCAAAAAGAATTGCTTGATAAACCGGCTGGTATTGCGGTCAGCGGCAAGCCTTCGGATGTGGTAAAGGAGATATTTCGTCAGCATTTCACGGGTACAAGTGGCATAACGATAATCGGCAAGCCGGAATTGCTACTGCAGAAAGAACCTTCAGAATGGATAGGGCTGGTTGATCCGTTGCAAATAACCGTATTCAAAGACAGTGATAATACAGTACTAATTCGGGAAGATAAAAAATCTTTCGCTTTAACGGAACTGGCGATAGGAGTCGTCGACAATGGCGAGCAGTTGGATCAATGGCGCTTTGCACTTGGTAAGAAGGATCGCATGCTTTTCCGCATTAAATTAGCCGACGATATGTTCTTTGATGTTCCATCTCAATTAACCAATAAGGATGTGAATGTAAGCCAAAGTTTTGTGCCCTATAGCCAGCTGCCGGAGAGAATGCGGGAGGAATTGGACAGGCGTATCGCCGGTTACCGGGACCTGAAGCAGTCATTGAAGGGCGCCGCTCATCCGCCCCCCATGACCCCGTGTTTGCCGTGAACTAGAAGGTTGGGAGTTCGAATCTCTTCGGGCACGCCAGTTTTTTTTGATTAAGGTTATATCACGGAAATTGAAATATCGTTTGGCCTATGCTATTACATAGCGCGACAACAAGGAATATTCTCATGCATAAACGATCTGTCGTTTTATCCATCATGGCCTCCGCGGCCTTACATTCGGCGGCGTATGGGCAGGCGCATCCGCCCGGGCTGCCGGATTCCCCCGTTACGTTTGAAGGTTATGCCGGAAGCATGGGCGGGGCTGTCAGAAAGGCGCTTGTTCAGGCAAGGCTGCCTATTGATTTTATTTCACTCTCTTCGGAGGCTGCCAAAAGGATAGTGATTACGGATGTGGATAACATGCCGTTCAATCAATGGATCGCGCAGATAACGAACACCGCCAGCGCGCAATTGAATTTTAGCGAGGGGAAATACCGCATCACGCCCAAAGGCGGCGCAAAATTTAATCAGAGCGTGGAGAGCGAGCGGAAAAGAATGCTGATGAAGTCAATCATGGACTCCGGTGAGCCTGGCAGGTTCAGGGATTTAAAATTGTCTTTATCGTCGGATCCACGCCTTGTTTTTCAAAATGCGAGTGTCCTTACAGGGACGCTGGCTTCGCAATTTTTTCATGCCGCAGCTTCAAAATTGGTCAATCTGTGCGAAACGCCCTGCCTGGGTAAAACGGTTACGTTCTCCACACATCCGACGGAATTGCAGTTGCCATGGCCGGCGGAGGCTTCGGGAATCGTAAGGGATTTTTGGGAAGCTATGGGGCGCTATAGCGATCCCGCCATTATGCCTCAAAGGATTCTGGCGGATGCCCGTTACAATCACAGCGGCATATTAACCGTAAAAATAACGACAGAAGGAATACGTGACGGGAAAAAGGAAGTTATTACCCGCATATCCCAGACCTTTTCCACCGGAACGACGCCTGAACCGGACAGTATAGTCATAGATAATCCGGCGGCGGATGCCGGCGCTTCCGATCCCGGCCGGCAGGTGCTTCGTTTTTACCGTGGCCATGTGAATGATATGTCTTCTCATGTGCCGCCGGAATTGGGTGCGCTGATTCAGGATCCGGGCCATAACGAACCGGCGGGGTTGATGATATGGCCTTACCTGGAAGCGCTGCAGAAAAAGTTGTCGCGGGATAGCGGGCATAAATTCGCGGTGAACGCATGGGTGCCCGATAGCGGGTTTCAGGCCGTCACACCGCTGGCCGGGCAACCGGCGAAGGGGATTTCGCTTTCCACTCTGATCACCTACTTCTCGCGAAGAGGCAGGATGGAAATTCAAATTGATCGGGAAAATCACCGCATCACCGTCAAGCCGACGGATCCGGAATGTGCCTCTTCTCTGGATCGGGCGGAGCTTGGGAAATATATCGCCGCCGGAAAAAAAGCGGATAAGGGCAGCGGGGCGTTATGGCAATTATTGCAGGTGGTTAAAGGACAGCTTCCGGGCGTGATGAACCCGAGGGGCTTGTTAAGTTTGTGGTCGCAATTGGCGGGGCGCGATACTTATCTGATGACTCAAAGTGCGGAGCCGACGGTGTGTTTGCTGTCATCGGTTTTCGCCAATTCACCTGCCAATAGTCTGGATCGTTTTTTACATGGCGCACAGCAAGCTGCCATTTCACCCGGCAGCGTGGCCTGGGATATGGTACGGGATCTATACCGTGACAGAGTTTGGGCGCCGCCGGATCGGGTGGATCCGGGTAAGAATCGTCAACCTCTTGAAGAGCAGTGGTTGAGTGGAACCTTTTATCTCTCCGGCGCTGTGCTAAAAGATGATGAGGTCGAAGCCCGGAAGATTTTAAGATGGTCGGGCGAAGACGGGTTTATGAGCCGCACGGCCAGTTTGATTGCGGTTGGTTCCTTGCTGACGCAGGGCAAAATTGATCCGTCCAAAGTTCAATTTCAGGTGGGTGAAGAGGCGATTGCGGATATCAAAGTTTCATCGGCGGACAGTTTCATTTTCAATCTCCCTCCGATTAAATGGCCCGATTATTCAGGCGCATCCGGAATGTTTACCTTCTCCCAATTGCCGAAGATATTAAGGGATACCATAGACCTTGGAAGGGATAACGGCCTTAAACCACAGCGCGGCGGCGCTGTTCCGCCGCTTTGATGCTGGCGAAACTTTATTGAGGGGCAGGCGATGTATAATTTTCTTAATCGTAAAATTTCTATCGGATCTACTGGGGCGGCGGTGTTGGCGTTGCTTACGGCAAGTGCAGCGTCTGCCCAGACAGAGACCAAACTCTCCATGTCTTTTACGGGCAATATGAAAGATGCCGTCGCCCAGATTAATGCGCAAATCAATGCGCGCGGCGATGAAAAGTTTCAGGTGGCTTCGGACATTCTTAAACGACAGGTTGTTTTTATTAAGGTGAAGGACATGGCCTTGACGGAAATCACGCAACGCCTGGCGAATGCAACCGGTGGCCATTGGAACGGCAAGCGTCTGGAAAAAAGCAAGGCGGATATCAAGAATGAACAAGGGGCTTGGTATGACTGGCGTGAAAAGAATATTGCTGAGAGTTTGAGGAAATCGGGCGCTGATACCGGGGCTGTCGTTTACAATATGCTCTCCGCAATTGGGGCTCACGATCTGGCGCGCATGCCGGAAGGACGGAGTGTGTTTTCGCCTAATCCAACCAGCCGGCAATATGAATTGAACAAAAAAGCTGTCGAATTGTCGGGTGCGTTAAAACTGCCCGAAGGTCAGATTAATGTCGTTGTGATCAATAGTCCCAAAAGTCCCAAAGCGCTTGGGGTGAGCATTCAGGTTGTTGATCCTAAAACGTACCGCATTTTGCCGCAAGAAGTTCCAATCGCGCCGGTTTCCATTTCTACTGTGCCGCAGGTGCCGCTCGAAAAACCAACCTTCGCGCAGCCTGCTCTGGAATTGCCTTCCGGTGATCCCGGTACGGATTTTTCTTAATCGCTTCCATAACCAGAAAATTTTCACGCAAGGCGCCGGTGATTTCGTTTTCACGCCCGCCGATCAAAAATGTATTATGAATCCCGATAAATATGAGCCTTTGAACAATTTTGTCGCGCCATATTTGAACGGGTTCACCCAGGACGGCGAAAAGAACTACAATATGATTTGCGCTGTTCCGGATGATTTCCTGATGGTCGGCTTTCAAGTGATGCGCGCTAACCCAACGCGGCAGACGTTCATGACATTCACTGAGCAGGCTATGTCGGCGCAATTTTCGCAGACGGGAGACTGGCTCAGCATTGACTATCACATGCCGCCGGAACGGTTATGGGCGCGTTTTGACCGTGCGGCGCTTGCGGATTTCGCACAGGCGGCAAAGAAAAACGGCGGCTATGCCCGCATGTCTGATTTGATGGACTATGCAACACGCAACCTTGCGAGTGGGAGAGACGGCATCTTTTCCGGTTCTGATGCGGTATTGGCGCAGGTTATGGGAACTGACAGTCTCTTTATAGGATCCCGTAGAGCAGGAAATGACGCCATGCTACAGCTTTTGATGGCGCTTCCGGGTGATATTCATAATCCTGGTGAAGAGAGAGGCGTGCAGGGAGAAGTTTACCGTGATCCGGAATTCACATTTTCGCTAGATTTATGCAAGGAGGCCGATCCTGTCGGTAGATTGCTCAAGGCCGTCGAAAGAGTGGCTGACGAAAAAGGCGATTTCTGTGAGCCGACCGCGGCTCTCATTTCTCCGGAAAACATCGGGATCACCTCAACAAACACTTCTGGGGATGTTTTGCTTCCTTATCACGGCAAAGACCTTCTTCGCCGCGGCGTGGCGTATACCCGGGATCTGGTAATCATGCTTGGAATGTCTCAATCTCTGGACAAAATACCTGACGGTATCAGAATAGGGGAGGCAAAGCAGATCAGGTTTGAAGGGCGAGTTGTTTCAGCATCAGGGCAAACCTGGCGTTTCTTGCCAGAGGCGGAGTTATCTGAATATAAATTCGGCAACGAAATCGTCCCCTGGCAAAAGACCCGTTTTGCCGATGATATCCAAGTCGCCCTAAACCGGTTCAAAAACAACAGCGGCGCATCGGGGAACGGGAAGAAAATCATCCCGCCAGTTGCTCCCTAACGGTTTCGCCGCGTATTTTCCAAAATTTAAAGTTGCTAAGCCGCCAGCGTTGGCACCTGATGATTTGGCGATGGTTGCTGTTTGGGTGTTAACAGCATAATTCGGTTATTATTATTCATAAATCCTTCTATCGCTGCTGATTTGTCACCAAGCTGATCCAGGGTTTTTAACTGGGTTCTGATGGTGCTGAGAGCTCCGATAGATTGGGGCCCAACCTTTTCAAGATCCACCGGATTCAGATCATCGAGTTCCAGCATTGTGGCGCTGGCCTGCAAAAGTTGTTCCTGGGAAAGCGCATCTGTTTTGACAATAAAGGTCAGATGCGATAGCCCCTGGTTAAGTTTGGTTTGGGAAAGATTTTCAGGCGGTGTATCGCTGACGAAAAAAGTAGGCAGGGAATGATTCCGGACACGCTCCAAAAGCGGATGGCCGTTGGAGTGCATTAAAAATGGCAGGACGCCGTCCCCCACAAAAATAATAGGGGTTCCATCCACGGCGCCGCGTTCCAGGTCCAGCGCATGTACGTTTTTTGGGATCTTTTTTTTGCCATATCACCATTCAAGTGAATAACCCTGCCGCCCATCTCCGTCGCGGAGGTGATGTAATGCGCAAGCGATTTGCGGCCCGTTCCGGGTTCGCCGATAACCGTGACATCGACACCGGCAAAACCTGCCGGTTTGTCCCGCAGCGCGTCGTAAAGCCGGATGCCCATCCTATCCGCCGAAATAAACTCAGGATGAAACGCGGCGGCGGAGAAGGGCTCGACAATCGGGGGAGGGGGGACGCCGTTGTTCTGTGCCGTTAACGCTCTGTAAAATTCACGGCCGATATGCTGGAGTACGATATCCTGGCCTACACCTTTTGGGATATGGTGTCTGGCTGTATTGATGCACCTGTCAATGACGGCAATCGACAAATGTTCAGCGTACAATGACAGAGTTTTCACATCATCAGGTGTTAACGTTACTTTGATATATTGTTTTGATTTTTCAATAATTGCTTCCATCCTCGCCTTAAGCGGCATGTAATTCATCACGTAGCACGGCATCGCGCGGCGGATGGTGGCGGGATCGAATAAATCAGCTCTGTTGGTAATAAAAATAACCGGAACGCCTAAATTCTCTAAAAGTTCATTAACGTAAGCTTTGCTTCCGGTTTCATTGGTTCCTTCGCGGTTCAAATCCCGCAGCACGTCTTCCGATTCATCCATAACCAGGAAAGCCTGCATTCCTGTTTGTTTGATAATGTAAGCGGATCGGCTTAGGGCTCTTAATCTTTCATCCCTGGTTGGTTCTTTTTCAGGCTGGCCTGTTTCTGGGTCTTTTTCGGCGACGCCCACTAAAAAGCCAGGCACGCCCAGGGCCTTTGCTAGCACTGCTGTAATTCTGGTTTTTCCCGTACCTGGTGGACCCATAATCGTCAGATTTTTATGGAGGGAATTTTTGTCTGCTATAAAACCCTCTAGGGTGTCGCGCATATGGTCGAAATCTTCTCCCATATAAGTGTAGTTTTTTTCCGTCAGGTCTGTTTCCGGTTGTGGGCCGATTAAGTTTCGAAGCAGCGTATCTTCAGAGTCATAATTATGCGCTAAAATCCGTTTCAGGCCTTCATCCGCAGCGTAGCTGCCGTCCGCGTTCGAAGTGAGGAAGCCCATCCGAACCAAAATCTTCTCAGGATTTAAGTCATTATTAACCGCTTTTACGTCCAGGCCCGTGATTAAGGCCAGGCTTTTAATATAATCTTGGCGGCTGATGATATCATTGGGATAAGATGCTTTTAAAATCTGATCAAAATCGCCTATTTTCGAGCAGGCAAAAAACATCAACAATTGTTTTTCTGTTTTCGAAAAACCAAGCGATTTGACAAGCTGATCAATATTTTCTTCAATATCCAGCGATGCCAGTTTTTGGCCTGCTTGAGCGGCCTTTCCGATTTCTTTGTTTCTCTCCTCAACCGCCTTACGAATGGCGTCGAGTTTCTTCTTCATTTGGCTGATTGCTGCTTCATCCGGATCGGCAAAGTATTTAGCAAGCAGGTCAGGCTTGGTCGCCCCAACGCTTACGCGCATTGGTATATCACATACAATGTTTAAACCTAATTCCTTCCTGGACTCATAAGTATCCATCACCAGCTGATACATTCGGAGTGTGGTGTATTCTCTGATAATCTCAGAGCTCAATCCTTTGTCCGAAATGTCATCAACATTGGTTTGACCCAAAAGATTGCCAAGCATGAAGAGGCGAAAAGCCTCGATTTTGGTGGGAAGAGAATTGGCCATAAGTATCACTCGGATTGTAACTGGTGCTGACCGTAGCAAAATTACGCTTTGAAATGCAAGATATTTTAAAGTTGGCGGGCTTTATAATATGCTGTTGTAAGGGGCGAATCCCCAATACTTTGAGAATAATGTCAGATCAGTATGATGTCATAATTGTTGGTGCGGGTCCCGCGGGACTAACCGCAGGTTATATATTAACCAAAAAAAGCAACGAACGGATTGCGATTCTGGAGGCCCATCCGACCTTGGTCGGCGGCATCAGCCGGACGGAACGCTATAAAGATTATCTGTTTGACATCGGCGGTCATCGGTTTTTTTCTAAATCTCAAGAAATCGAAAATTTATGGCGTGAGATTCTACCGGATGATTTTATCGAGCGGCCGCGAAAATCGCGGATTTATTATAATGGCAAGTTTTACAGTTACCCTTTGCGCGCTTTTGAGGCTTTGCGCAATTTGGGGATTTGGGAAAGTTTTGTATGTGTTTTGTCTTATGTGAAGGCGCGCATATTTCCCATAACGTCGCCGCGCACGTTTCGTGAATGGGTTTCCAACCAGTTCGGCGCGCGGCTGTTTAATATTTTTTTCAAAACCTATACGGAGAAAGTTTGGGGCATTAGTTGCGATGAAATTTCCGCCGATTGGGCTGCGCAGCGGATTAAGGGGTTGAATTTAGCAATTGCGGTATGGCGGGCTGTGATGAAATCGCTGGGTATTTCAAACCGCAGGGGCGGGAAAAAAGTTGTGAAAACTTTGATTGAAAGTTTTCGTTATCCGCGCCGGGGGCCGGGGATGCTGTGGGATGCGGCGGCGAAAAGAACTGTTGCGCAAGGCGGCGAGATTTTAATGGCGCATGAAGCGCGGCGGTTTGTTTATGATGCAGGTGCGGACCTGTGGACGGTTAAAGGGATTGATGCCGCCGGCAAGGAATTCAATTTCACTGCACGGCATGTCATTAGTTCGGCGCCGTTGCGTGACGTGATGCAGGCAATTGTGCCGTTGCCGGGTTCCGCCACTGCTGCACGGGAATTGAAATATCGCGATTTCATTACGGTTGCGATTATGCTGAATCATGCGCCGGAATTTGATGATAACTGGATTTATATTCATGATCCTTCGGTCAAGGTTGGCAGGGTTCAAAATTTTTCTTCCTGGTCGCCGGATATGGTGCCAAATGACCATTCAGGCTGTTTGGGATTGGAATATTTTTGTTTTGAGAATGACGGCATTTGGGCCACGCCGGATTCCGCGTTGATTGATTTAGCCAAGAATGAATTGGAAAAATTGGGCTTTGCCAAACGCGAACATATGACGGACGGCGTGGTGGTGCGGCAGAAAAAAGCCTATCCCGTTTATGACGATCATTATAAAGCGGTTGTGGAAACGATCCGCCGTGATCTGGAACAAAACTATCCCGGTTTTCATCCCGTTGGGCGGAACGGAATGCATAAATATAATAACCAGGATCACGCCATGATGACCGGGGTTTTAACGGCGGAAAATATCATGGCCGGGGTTGAAAAATTCAATGTCTGGAATGTGAATGAGGATGCGGAATATCATGAGGAAGTGGGGCCTGATCGTTCGGCCGCGCTGAATAGCCTACGCGAAGTGCCGGAACGCGTCCAAAATTAATCGTTAAAGCCGCCGAAATATTTTGACAAACCGGCGGCGGGATATTACCCATAACGGCTTGAACCCTTTGGAAATGGCTTATTCATGACGATTATCGTGACCGGCGGCGCCGGATTTATCGGCAGTAATTTTATCCTCGACTGGTTGGCCCAGACTCATGAAGGGTCTGATGAAACCGTGGTGAATTTGGATAAGTTGACCTATGCCGGGAATTTAGAAAATCTGCGTTCGGTGGAAAAAGACAGCCGGTATCATTTTGTGCAGGGTGATATCGGTGATACGGCGCTGGTGAAGAAATTGTTAAATGAACACCGCCCGCGCGCGATTTTAAATTTCGCGGCTGAAAGTCATGTGGATCGGTCTATTTCGGCGCCGGATGAATTTATCCAAACCAATATCGTCGGGACGTTTAATTTGCTGGAGGCCGCGCGGGAATATTGGAACGGCTTGCCGGCTGATGACAAATCCAATTTCAGATTTCTGCATGTTTCGACGGACGAGGTTTACGGCACGCTGGCGCCGCATGAACCGGCTTTTGCTGAAGATAAAAAATATGAACCCAATAGTCCCTATGCGGCGAGCAAGGCTGCGTCGGATCATCTGGTGCGCGCCTATTTTCACACTTATGGCATGCCGGTTTTGACGACGAATTGTTCAAATAATTACGGGCCATATCATTTTCCGGAAAAATTAATTCCGCTGTGCATTCAAAATGCCTTGGCCGGTAAACCGCTGCCATTGTATGGCGACGGCAAACAGGTGCGCGACTGGCTTTATGTCGGTGATCATTGCAGCGCTATTCGCACGGTCTTGGCGCGTGGCGAGGTCGGGGAGACTTATAACATCGGCGGCAATAACGAGAAAACGAATATTGAAACTATCAGAACATTGTGCGCGATATTGGATGAATTGTCCCCCCGCGCGAATGGTAAAAGTTATGCAGATCAGATTACCTTTGTTATCGATCGCCCCGGGCATGATCGCCGTTATGCAATTAATGGTGAGAAGTTATCGCGTGAACTGGGTTGGCGTCCGGCTGTGACGTTTGAACAAGGGCTGCGCAAAACCGTGGAATGGTATCTGGCGAACCAGGCATGGGCGGCGAATGTCATCAGCGGCGCTTACCAGGATTGGATTAAGCAGCAATACGCTGCGTAATTAGCTCTGTGCGGCTTGTTTCAGCGTTTCCGCCAGGCGCGGCGCGACCACTGCCAGATCATATTTTTCCGCCACGCGCTGGCGGCCATTTTGCCCCATGCGCGCGCGCAGTTCGGGATTGTCGCGTAACGTTTCCAGCGCGCTTTGCCATTCCTGCGGCGTTTCAACCAGGAAACCGTTAATGCCGTGCTGTACAACTTCCGTGTTCATGCCAACTGGCGATGCGATGACGGGCAGGCCTGCCGCCATATATTGAATGAGTTTGTATGAACATTTCCCCTCACTCCATGGGTCAGCGGTAAGGGGCATAATACCGACGTCAAATTGGGTGATGGCGGTGGTTTCGGTTGCTTCCTGCCAGGGCAGATATTCTACGTTGATACCTGGGAATGTGACGGTGCCGGAGCCGATGAGTTGCAATTTGGTATTGGGTTGCGCGGTTAGTTCGGACAGCACTGGCACCAAGGGTTTCAAATAATTGGCGGAAGAAGGAGAGCCAATCCAGCCAATCGTAAAGCTATCCGGCCGCGATGGTGCAGGTTGATAACGTGTCAAATCCACTGTAGTGGGGATTTGCACAATCCGGCTGTTCTGTTTCTCCGCCCATTGGCGTAAAAAATTATTGCCTGCGATCGTCACTGCGGCGCGCGATACGACGCATTCTAATTTTTGCCCTAGAACAGCGCGGATAATTTTATTGCCTCCTTGATAACGCAGAAACCAGGCGTCATCAAAATCAACCGCATAGGGGCGGCGGAGAAATATTTTCTCAATCGTCCAGGGGATAAAGGGCAGGGCTTCTTTTTCCAGCCAGATTAAATCGTACTGGGCAGAACGCAGCATCACCCACAGGCGGCGGAGATAATAACCAATCAGTCGCACGGGCGGCACGGCGCGGTTTTGGTATTTTGTATTTAAATAGGAGTCATCAAAAAACGGCTGCACATCCACATGAATATTGTGCTGCGCCAGTAATGGGATGAAATCCAGAAAACGCAAACGGCTGCTGGCGCCCAGGCGGCTGTAGCGGGTCAATAACAGCGCTTTCAGCGGCGGGGTTTCTTGCAATGGCAGCATGGAGCGCTTATAGCCAAGTCAGGCTTGGTTCACCAGGGGCGCAAATGCTGATCGCTGTTATCGTTACCTATCATCCGGATTTGGCGCAGTTGCGGATTTTATTGCAGGCTTTATTGCCACAAATTGGCGCGGCGGTTGTGGTGGATAACGGTTCGTCGCAGGATATCTCGGCGTGGGCGCAGGCGGAATTTGCGCAGGCTTTGCATGTTATCTCGTTAGGCGAAAATAAAGGCATCGCCGCGGCGCAGAATATCGGCATTGATTGGGCGCAGGCGCGGCAGGCGGCGGGCATGATTTTATTTGATCAGGACAGCCGCCCCGCGACCGACATGGTGGCACAATTGTGGCAAGCCTATGGTGAGTTACAACAACAGGGGCGTGCGGTTGCCGCATTGGGGCCGCAGATTTGCGATGAGCATTCAGGCGCATCCATGGCGTTTCAACAGCGCGATGGCTGGTGTGAAAAAAGCTGTTATTGCCAGGCCGGTGAAGTTCTGCCGGTTGAAAGCGTGATTGCTTCAGGCTGTTTGATCCCGGCGGCGGCGCTCAGTGAAATCGGGAAAATGCGGGCTGACTTTTTCATTGATTATGTCGATATGGAATGGTGCCTGCGCGCGAAACAAATGGGATTTCAGGTTTTTGCTGTTTGCGGCGCGAAATTGTTTCATCATTTGGGCGAAGCGCGGCACCAATTCGGTGACCGCAAAATTCCGGTGCACCGGCCGATCCGATATTACTATATGGCGCGCAACCGCACTTATTTGTATTGCCATCAAAACCTGCCGCTGGCATGGAAAGTGATGGATGCTTTCCGCCTGTTGCGGAAATATGCCTTTTATTCGCTTTTTACCGCGCCGCGCCGGCAAAACTGGCTGGCCATGACGCGCGGAATTTGGGATGGGGTGTGCGGCCATTTGGGCCCAATCCCGGAAAAGTATAAACCTACTTGAGATTCCACGCATAACGATTTAAACCATCCGCATGGATTTGTTAAAAGACCTGAAGTTAGGCGCCGAGCGTTATTACCTGTGGCTTTATCTGGGATGGCGCGACGTTTACCGGCGTTATTTGCGTTCCTTTTTGGGGCCGTCGTGGCTGTTTATCAATTCGCTGGTGCTGGTTTCGGTGATGGGGCCGCTATACAGCTTTCTGTTCAAAATTCCGATGGAAAATTATCTGGGTTATATGATTACCAGCGTTCTGACCTGGCAAACGGTGGCGCAGATATTCAATGATATCCCATCGGTCTATATCAATAACAGTGGATTTATCACCGACGTCAATTTGCCGTTTTCTGTTTATCATATGCAAATGCTATGGCGGAATTTGGTTATTTATGGTAACAGTTTGATTATCATTTTGCCCGTCACCTTTTTTTCCCATCTGCTGAATTTGCAAAGCTTTTTATTGTTTCCGGTTAATCTGCTGCTGGTTGTGCTAAATGGCCTGTTCGCTAGTTATTTGATCGCTGGGATTGGCACACGGTTCCGCGACATCGCGCCGATTATGGCAAGTATCATACAAATCGCATTTTTCGCGACGCCGATTATCTGGAAAAAGGAAATGCTGGGGCCGCATTACTACCTGACCTATTTTAATCCGTTTTTCCACATGCTGGAAATGTTGCGCGCGCCGTTTCTGGGTTATGTGCCGGATGCGATCAGTTATATCGTGCTGTCCGTCACGGCTTTGATCGGATTCCTGTTAACTTTTGTTTCTTACCGGCGGATTCAAACCCGCGTGGCGTACTGGTTGTAATCATGGCTGAAATCACCTTTGAAAACGTCTGTGTTGAATTTCCTGTTTACGACGCAAGGAAAAAGATGCTGATGACATCGTTGATCAGCAAATATCTGGTCGGTGGAAGAATTCACCAGGATAAAAAGCATCATGCACCGGCGGTGACCGCGCTTGAAAACATCTCTTTTTCGCTGCGTGAAGGCGATCGGCTGGCGGTGCGAGGGCATAACGGCGCCGGTAAAACGACTTTGCTGCGTACGATTTTGGGCTCTTATTTGCCAACGTCCGGAAAGCGTACAGTGCACGGCCAGATTATTTCCATGGTGGGCATGAATTTAGGCTTTGATAACGAAGCATCCGGTTACGAAAATATCTTTATCCGCGGCGCGATTATGGGGTTTCAGCGCCGCCAAATGCAGGGTTACGTGGATGATATCCGCGAATTCAGCGAACTTGGCGATTATTTGAATTTCCCGGTAAGAACCTATTCATCGGGAATGATGATGCGTTTGGCGTTTTCAATCGCAACAACCGTTCCAGCGGAAATTATTTTACTGGATGAATGGCTGAGCGTGGGGGACGCTGCGTTTTCCGAAAAGGCAGACGAACGCCTGCAAAGTTTTGTGGCTAAGGCGAAGATCCTGGTGCTGGCTACGCATAACCCCAAACTGGCGGAAAAAGTCTGTAATAAAAGCATCGAAATGGAATCCGGGCGTATTATCAGCCAAAGCTGATTATGCCGCCAGGTCTTGCTCCGTCAGATTTTGATCGATCCATTTCGCTACTTTTTCGATTTCATCCTGCCAGGAAATATTTTTCATCGTCGCTACTCCGCCACTGGCCAGCTTTTGGCGTAATTCCTGACTATTGTATAGCTCACGGAAAGCTTCCAGAACCGCTTCCGGTGTCGGCTCAGCCAGATAGGCATTTTCATTATGCTTGCAATGCCATTCCACGTGTGGGCCGCGGTTGGTGATCACAGGCACGCCGCAGGCCATCAATTCAACCGGGAGATAGGACAGGTTGGTGCCGGAAAAGGCCAGGCCGAGATCACAAGTGCGGTAAAGCTCACCTGTATCCGCCAGCGGCATATTCCCCATCAACGTCGCCGGGAAGGGCGGGGGATTGTTGAGTTTCAAGCCTGCAATCACGATTTCAACATCCGGAAATTCTTTCGCAATCAGCGACAGCGAAGTCATGCCCAATTCAAAACAGCGCCGCTCGGTCGAGGGGCGGCCATAGAAGAACAGGCGTTTCACGTGCGGGCGCACGGCTGCGTCTTTTTGTGCCGGATAAAAAATATTTTTATCCGCCGCAAATAAATAGTTCTGCGCCACGCCGCCATGGGAAATATATTGGCTTTTTAGCCATTGTCCGCCGGTAATGCCGGTAAAGCCGAATTCATAGCTATTATTAGCCTGCATCGACGCCGTCCCGTGCGCATAAAACAGGCTTTCGTAATCCTGCATGAAATAGAATTTCTTTTTGGCGAATGGAAACGCGCGCGCCCAATAGGCTGATTGCCAGGTCGTGGCCAGCGCCGCGTCGCAGGCAGGAAGTTGTTTGGGGTCCACGACGACTTCCAGCATGCAATCCTTGATCGCGCCATCCAGGGTGAGTTGCAGCGCATCCGGCGTTTCATGGCGCAGGTTATGATAAACGAAAATAATCTGACGGGCATTGCGGCTGACGCCAATTTGTTGCGCAAAACGGAAAAGCGTGTAATGCCCGCCGCCCCAAACGTTTTCCCAATCCGGTACAAACCAGATATAGCAAGGGCGTTTATCTTTTGATTTCTTAGGCATTTCCGTGCCGCCATACTCTTGCCAAGATTGATAATGCAAAACTGAATCCATGCCGGGCTTGTAGTCGATATCTCCTAAGCTTGGATGCGAGCTGCCTGACACATTCAACCGTTGGACCACCATCGAAAACCAGACGGGATGCATGCGAAACAGCGCGTAAATAAATGTCTGTAAAAAGCCAAAAGCCTTAATATTGCGTTTGAGCGTCCGGTAGTAGTAAAGAATCTGATTCATCATAATGGGTGTGTTCCTATGGCTAAATGTTGAATTCTTTCATGTAGGCGCGTACGTCATCCTCCCATGAATTGGGCTGAACGGCATCTGTTTCATAGCCCAAATAAATAGATTCAATGCCGTCAAATGTCGGCCGTGGCGCCGACAACGGATAAAGGCTGGAAGGCACGCCTTCGACCTTACCCTTGAAATTGGTGAAATTCGCGACAGCTTTGGCAATCTCAAAACGCGTCGTGACGCCGGTGGAGGCGTAATGAAATAAACCTCTGCGACGGATTTTTAGGGAAGCAACAATAAAATTGGCTAGCGCTTCCGCGCGCGTGATCGTGCCGTATTTATCCGTCACGGCGCGCAAAACTTCGGCGCCATCGGCGATTTGCTTGATGATCTTGCCGATGAATTTATGATCGTGCGCCGCGCCGCCGCCGATCATCCAGCCCGCGCGGACGATTAGGCTATTATCCGGACAATGTTTACCGATCGCGCGTTCGCCCCAGAATTTGGAGCGCGCGTAATAATTGACCGGACTAGGGAAATCCAGTTCGTTGAAAATAGGCTTGGCATCGCCGCCAAAAATACCTGATGTTGAAACATAAAGCACCCAAGCGCCACAAGCCGCCGCCGCGCGCGCGATTACATCCGTTGCCAGATGATTATAAAGCCCTGCACGGGCCGGATCGCGTTCACACAAATCAACGTCCGTTTCCGCCGCCAGGTGCAGGATGGCCGATGGTTTGGCGCGTTCAATATACTCTTTGATGCCTGCCAGGTTGGACAGGTTCACAGCTTCTGAAGAGGGCGCGATGACTTCATAATTTGTGTTTTCCAAAAAGCGCACGACATATCTGCCGAGCATTCCCGAAGCGCCTGTAATGAGTACTTTTTCCATGGTTGATCCTTATTCGAATATATCTGCATTTGAAAGGGTTTTTGCCTGGCTGATGTCCTTGGCCGACAAAATCGGTTCGCCTTGATAGGGCCATTTTATACCGACTGTAATATCATTCCACATTAGGCAGCGTTCATGTTCTTGAGACCAAGTATCTGTGGTTTTATATAGAAAATCCGCGGTTTCGGACAGGGTGACAAAGCCATGGGCAAAACCCGGCGGGATCCATAATTGGCGGTGATTGTCAGACGATAAGATTTCGCCGACCCATTGGCCAAAGGTGGGAGAGCTTTTGCGCAGGTCAACTGCGACATCGAACACTTCGCCGTGAACGACACGCACCAGTTTGCCCTGCGCGCGCGGCGCGAGCTGGTAGTGCATGCCGCGCAAAACGCCGCGTTTGGAGCGTGAATGATTATCCTGCACAAAATCGCCGGTGAAGCCGGTTTTCTCGGCAAAGGTTTTCGCGTTGAAGCTTTCGTAAAAAAAGCCGCGATCGTCGCTGAAGACTTTGGGTTCCAGCAAAAAGACATCCGGAATAGCCAGGGGCGTTGCTTGCATCAAAAAACCTTTTGCTGGGTAAGGGATTGCAGATACTGGCCGTAACTATTTTTCGAAAGTTTTTGCCCCAGTTCCATTAATTGATCATCACTGATCCAGCCATGGCGCCAGGCCATTTCCTCCGGGCATGCGATTTTCAAACCCTGGCGGTGTTCCATCGTTGCCACGAAATGTCCGGCTTCGAGCAGCGCATCGGGTGTGCCGGTATCAAGCCAGGCATAACCACGGCCCATGATTTGTACAAAAAGCGCGCTATCTGCCAGATACAGTTTATTCAAATCCGTAATTTCCAATTCGCCGCGCACGGAAGGTTTCAGGCTTTTCGCGCGTTCAACGACAGTCTCGTCGTAAAAATACAAACCTGTAACGGCATAACTCGATTTCGGTTTTTGCGGTTTTTCTTCAATGGAGAGAACTTTGCCGTCCGCGCTGAATTCCGCCACGCCATAGCGTTCCGGATCACGCACGTGATAGGCGAAAACACTGGCGCCAATTGTTTGATCATTGGCCTGTGTCAACAGATCACCCAGATCGTTGCCATAAAAAATATTATCGCCCAAAACCAGAACGCTGGGCGCGCCGCCCAAGAATTTTTCGCCGATCAAAAACGCTTGCGCCAGACCGTCCGGCGATGGCTGCACGGCGTATTGCAGGTTGATGCCCCATTGGCTGCCGTCGCCCAACAATTGCTGAAATTTCGGCGTGTCCTGGGGCGTTGAAATCAGCAAAATATCCTGAATCCCCGCCTGCATCAGGGTGGAAAGGGGATAGTAAATCATGGGCTTGTCGAACACAGGCAAAAGCTGTTTTGAAATCGCCAGCGTTGCCGGATGAAGGCGCGTGCCCGCGCCGCCCGCCAGGATAATTCCCTTACGTTTTGCCATGCGATTTCTGTAAAGTATAATTGATGACTGTCAAGCGGACTGCGGGATTCAGGCGTATTGGCCCGCCGCGTAACCTGAGGCCCAGGCCCATTGGAAATTAAAACCGCCCAAGTGGCCGGTGACATCGACGACTTCACCGATAAAATACAGGCCCGGCTGGTTCTTTGCTTCCATGGTTTTGGAGGATAGTTCACGCGTATCAACACCGCCCAGGGTGACTTCAGCGGTGCGGTAACCCTCGGTGCCGGAGGGGCGGATGCGCCAGTCATTCACTGCCGCTGCCAGGTTCATTAATTGGCGATCCGGACACTCAGTAAGACGGCCATGGCAGTTCTGTTCATCGCAAATGCTTTGCGCCAGGCGTTTGGGCAAAATTTCCGCCAGCGCATTGGGGATTTCCTGTTTAGGATTGCTGCGTTTTTGATCTTTCAGCCATTCGGCCATATTGGTGCCGGGCGCCAGATTGACGATGATATCCTGACCTTCTTGCCAATAAGATGAAATTTGCAAAATCGATGGACCGCTGAGGCCGCGGTGGGTGAAGAGCAATCCCTCGGCAAAGGTGATTTTGCCGCATGTAACCGTGGCTTCGACGGAAAGGCCGCTGAGTTCTTTGCAGCGCTCCAGCAGCGCATTTTGAAATGTCAGCGGCACAAGGCCTGCACGCGGCGGTATCATATTCAACCCAAATTGCGCCGCTACATGATAACCGAATGGCGTCGCGCCAATTTTAGGAATGGATAATCCGCCGGTGGCGATCGCGAGCGATTGGCAGGTGTAATCGCCGCCGCTAGTTTTAAGTTGATAAAGCGAATTTGCATATTCGATTGCGGTAATCGTCGTTTCCATTTGCAGCCGTGCGCCTGCCGCGTTGCATTCATTTAACAGCATATCAATAATCTGTTGTGACGATTGATCGCAAAAAAGCTGTCCGAGTTTCTTCTCATGCCAGGCAATGCCGTGCTTTTCCACCAGCGCGATAAAATCTTTAGGCTGATAACGGCTGAGGGCGGAGCGGCAGAAATCCGGATTTTGTGACAGGAAATTTTCAGGTTTGGTGTGAAGGTTGGTGAAGTTACAGCGCCCGCCGCCGGAAATGCGGATTTTCTCGGCGATCTTAGCCGAATGATCGAGCAAGAGCGTACGCTGTCCACGCTTGCCGGTTTCAATCGCGCACATCAACCCGGCCGCGCCGGCCCCGATGATGATGACGTCATAATAATTTTGCATCAACAACGATATGCACGAAAAAACGCGCTGACCGCAATCATTTTAATGGTTACAGAGCAGCGCGCATCACCTGGCGCATTTCCTGATTGTTTAAATTAGTGAATATTAATCGGAATCACAAGGCTGAGGCCTGGGGATTCTTCCACCGGTGGGGGTGGTTCATAAACGACCGGCGGCGCATAAACTACCCTAGGGTTTGGGCGGCCATGCCAATAATGATGGGCGTAAACCTCATGCCTATGCCAATCACGGTCACGATGATGAGGCGCAGCTTGGGCAGCCGTTGCGGCTAGAATAACGGCAAATGCTGCGCCCGTTGAAAAAGTGGCAAGTTTCATGGTCTTCTCCTTGGCGTCAAAGACTATTTGTGTTTCTTTTTGCCTGTGATGGCATCACGGTGGCCTTCAAAGCGGCCGAAAACTTCGTCCGCATTTCTCTTTTGGTCATCGGACATGCTATTATACAGATCTTGAAAAACCGTGGTTAGTTTTTGCAAGCCGTCCGCATGGGCCTGTGCGATTTTCTGATAGGATTGCAGATCGTCGATCGCGGTCATGCTGTCTGGATGTGCGTGACGTTCCCGGATTAACTGGTGAATATTGGTTTCGTTGTCGCGCATGGTTTGCGCCACTTTCACCCAGGCGTCTTCCTGATCCGCCGTGATTTTCAGTTTGTCATGCAGGGTTTGGATGCGGTTTTCGACGTTAACAGAACCTTTGGCCGATTGTGCGGATGCCGTATTGTTTTGATCGGATTGCGTTTGATCGGAATCCGCGGCTGTTGCAACATAAAGGGGGATGGCCAAGGTAAAGCTACCGATAGCTACCGCGATGGCGGCCGTGCGGAAGGAAGATGTAATTTTTAGCATGAAAAGGCTCCTGAAGGCTGTCTGTTCTCACCAAACACCATCCGCCATAAGGAAGCGATCGGGATGAGGGAACAAATCCTATAAAAACCCCTAAATTTTTTGCTTGACCGGCGATGATAATTGTATTAGCATGCTAACATGATCAACAAACCCTGCATCGACCATCACTGCCGCCACGCCTAGCTCTGGTGGAGGGATGTTTGATGCAACCGCCGCCAGAGCGCTCCGGCGGCGGTTTTCTTTGTGCTTACACAAATCAACCACTGTTCGGGCTTCTGGTCACGGTTTCAGCAACCAAGGAAAACCGAATGACCGAAACAAAACCGATTTTACACTTTGCCATTCCCAAGGGCCGTATGTTCGACGGCGTGCAACACCTTTTGGCGGACGCCGGGATTATGGTGAAAACTTCCGCGCGGGATTACCGGCCTTTTATTTCAGGCGGCGATATCGAGGCCAAAATTTTGAAACCACAGAATATTATTGAGATGCTGGATCTGGGTACGCGGGACCTTGGTTTTGCGGGCGCAGATTGGGTGCAGGAACTGGAAGTTGATTTGGTTGAGTTGTTGGATACCGGCATGGATGATGTGCGGGTGGTTGTGGCGGCGCCGGCCGCGATTTTGCAAAACGGCGCCTTGCCCGATCGCAAATTGACGGTAGCGAGCGAATATATCCGCCTGACTCAAGCGTGGCAAAAAACGCGAGGGCGCGATG
>JABDAM010000018.1 GCA_013289145.1 Alphaproteobacteria bacterium
GAACCTGCAACCGCTGGCCGCGAACATCACCCTGCTACACCGCCGCGACGAATTCAAAGCCGCACCGGACAGCGTCGCGAAAATGCGCGCGCTGGTGGAAAGCGGCAAAGGCAAATTGATGTTTGGCGAAGTCGCCGAACTGCACGGCGACGCGCCCGCGCTGATAGGCGTTACAATCAAAACCGCCAGCGGCGAAATGATCCATCATACAACCGATACGTTGTTACCGTTTTTCGGCCTGACAATGAAACTCGGTCCCATCGCGAATTTCGGCATCAATTTTGAAAGCAACCTCATCCCCGTCGATACGGAAAAATTCCAAACCTCCACGCCCGGCATTTTTGCGATTGGCGATATCAATACCTATCCGGGCAAATTGAAATTGATTTTATCCGGCTTCCACGAAGCCGCCCTAATGGCACGCGCGGCATACGACATCGTGCATGCGGGGAAGAAATTTGTGTTTCGCTACACAACCAGTTCTTCGGACTTGCAGGAAAAGATAGGCGTAAAAAAACCATCTTGATGGTTACAGACCTGCCCTATGGTTTGACAATGTCAGTCCTTCCGCTTCCCAACAATGGTCGCCCTTGTTGAGACTGCGCTAATTGCTCACGGAAACCCGAAGATGTTCCTTTTGCCATATAGGCGCAGGCGGCAATCACAGTGCTATCCATCATGCCGACATCGACAGCCTCAATAATGCGGAAAAAACTGGCCAGTGCCAGAACAGGATTTGTTTCGCCGCCCACCGTGGCAACGTGCTCGGCCATGCGCAGCGCCTCGACCGCCACCTGCATATCCTGATGGGCGTATGAATAGACTTGCCCCCCGCCTTCAACATATGCAAGCTGATCATCTTCACGAGCTGCCGCCGGATCGGCAAGGGTTTTTAAATTTCTTAATCCGATATTTACAAGGCAATCCATAAAAGGCGGAAAGGCCAGCGCCTCAACCAGAAATCCTTCTGACTTCCGCGTGCCATAAGGCTTGCTGAGGTCATCAATCACCCGGCTATTTGGGTCCTTCTGTTGCTTTTCAAGAAAACCAAGTATCCCTTTGGCAGCGGTATTCAAGGATTCTGAAATGACATCAATCAGTTTAACTAGTTGCTCTTTTTCATCCTTAAAGGTCAGTGCCTCTACTTTAACGCCATAGATTTTAAATCTCTCAAGACCTTTCCAATCATATTCTTGAATATAATCTATATCACCCCGGTGCTTCCAACCCTCCCAACCCTCCTGTGGACGATTACGAGTGTTTCGACGGATCCAATCCGATAATCGATCAATATCTATAATTCGCATTATTCTCTCCTTAAAGTTGTGGCTGAGAATACCAGATCACAAATCTTATTTGCAAATACTTTCATGCTTTTACTTTCATGCCTTGGGCCCAGCCCGGCGTGAAACAATCATTTCCGCCCCCAATATCGAAACGCCTTCCCCTGCCGCTTTTGAATATAGGCCAGCGCCTCCGGCCCTTCGTATAAACCGTGGTAATCATCCACTTTGCTATCCGCCCACCAGCCCGCGCCGGGGATGCTGTCCGACGCGCGCACGACGAGGACCGCCAATTCCGGCTGGCGCGCACGCCGCGCACGCGCGTCCACTTCCATCAGTGCGGCGCAGAGTGCCCGCATTTTCGGCCGCGAGAAATGATACCCCAACCGCCCCAGCGTTTCGGAATAAGACAGCGCCGCGCCATCCCGCGCGGCGGCTTGCAACACCGCCTCAATCATCTCCACGTCAAACAGCGCCGCCCAGGCGGGCGAAGGCAATTCATCAGATCGGTAACGCGGTTTAGGCTTTTTCATCGCCGCCTATTACAAATGTAATTATCACCGGACGCAAGCGATTTTGCGTCATCCCCAGGGCATCATGTCTTTAAACGCCGCGCCCATTTCACGCCAAAAACCATCCGGCTTTTTCTGGCCATGACGCAGCGCGGTAGCATCCTGTTTTTTCAGTTTAACTTCGTGGAGTTCCCCGCTTGGCGTATTAAACGTGGCAACCTCTGGCATGGAATTGAAAAATTGCAATTGCGGCGAAACGCCTGCGTTGATTTTTCCCATTTCAATCATGGCGGAAAATCTGTTGCGCGGATTCAATTTCGCCAAACCGGCATTGGCCAGATTATTCAGATCCAGCAACCGCGCCAGGGCGGTTTCGCCGATGATTAACCGGGGTTGGCCGCCAAAATTGTGAATATGCATAACAGGCAATTTGCCCATTTCCCTGCCGATATTGATCAGGCGGTGCGCAGCCTCATAAATCAAATCGGGACGCCGCGCGGAATGAACGGCAATTCTGGTGCCATCGGAACTGCCTGGGATATAGGCGCCCTGCAATCTCAATTCATCAAACAACTTTACCAAATGCTCCAGACTGTTTTCTTCCGGCAAAAAATCCACCGTTTTACGCGCGGCGACTTGAACCGCGGATTGCGCGTTGGGCATGAAACCGGATTGAACATCTTCTTTTCTTTTAAACCCGAGTTTAATTTTAAACGCTTTTCTGGGCGTTGGCGGCGGAGACGAAGGCGCTTTGCTTTTCGGCCTTGGCGGAGCCGATTGCTGTTCCATTTCCTCCTCGGCCTTCTTTTTTTGCCTAGTCTCATAATCCGCCTTGGCGAGATCATAACTTTTTCTTGAAAGCGGATCGCCTACAACGTCATAAGCCTCTTTAACTTCCAGAAACCTTTGCTTTGCGGCTCGATCATTGGGGTTAACATCCGGGTGATATTTTCGCGCCAGCCTGCGGTAGGCCAATCTGATTTCCTCAGCCTCGGCATTACGGGAAACGCCCAAAATTTGATAAAAATCTCTTTCCATTTGGATAATGCTAACCCGTCTGGCGCCTGAAATGCAAGAATTTTTGGCGGTAATTTAGTTGCAAGTCCGCTGTAACATTCATATAACCGCGCCATGCAAATCCATGTTACCGATCCCGAAGGCCAAACCCGCGCCGTCGAAGCCACGCCCGGTTGGCGCGTGATGGAAGTGATTAAGGACGCGGGCCTGCCCATGCGCGCCGATTGCGGCGGGTGCTGCGCCTGTGCGACGTGCCATGTTTATGTGGATGAGGCGTGGCTGAGTAAATTAAAACCCGCCAGCGCCGAAGAACAGGATCTGCTCGCCGACAGTTACGCGCGCCAAGACAACTCCCGCCTCGCCTGTCAGATTACGGTGACAAAGGATCTGGACGGCCTGCCCGTCACCATTGCCCCCGACGCAATTTAGTTATGCGGTTTAGCGGATGACAACACGTTAAAAGTGTATAAGATGCCTCCCGATAACCTTGGGAGGGTTTCATGAAAAAATTATCTATCGCTTTGTTGATGTCCGCCGCATTGGCGGCGCCTGCCTTCGCGCAAACTTCACCCACTGCGCCCGCAGTGCCCGTTGCGCCCGCGGCTCCGGCCGCCGCGCCGAATGCACAGCAGTTCGGGCAAAAATCAGATCAACGTTTTGAAGATCGCCAAAAAGCCGAACTGGAATATTTCCAAAAACGCCAAGTGATCGAACAAAAATACCACGCGCAATTCAAAGCGCTGGGCGAACAGGAACATGCGGAATTCGAACAACTGCGCGCGGAGATGAAGAAAAGCCATCCCGGCATGGAAGCGGCTATGGGCGAAGAAGGTGAAGGCGGCAAAATGGGTCATCCACCGATGCAGCATACCGGCGCACCACCGATGATGCCCGCCGCCGCACCGACCAAATAAAATAATTTTTCCCTCTCCCTTTGAGGGAGAGGCGAAATTTATAATTTACGCGTCACATGCCCCATCTTACGGCCGGGGCGCGCAACGCCTTTGCCGTAATCATGGAATATGCCGTCCTGCGCGCGCGCGATCTCCGCGCCGCGCAGGATTTCATCACCGATCAAATTCGTCATCACAAATTTGCCGCGCGGCGCCGTGTCGCCCAGCGGCATGCCCGTCACAGCGCGCACGAGCTGTTCGAATTGCGACGTTGTCGCGCCCTCAATCGTCCAATGCCCCGAATTATGCGGCCGCGGCGCCATTTCGTTGACCAAAATGTCATCGCCCACGACAAACATTTCCACCGCGAGCAAGCCGACGATATCCAATTTTTCGATTAACCGTTTCGCATAACCTTCCGCACGCGCCGCCAGCGCAGGCGAAATTTCCGCAGGCGCATGGGTCTGCCATAAAATATGATCGCGATGTTCGTTGCGCACGGGCGAATAGCATTTCACTTCGCCGTCAATGCCCCGCGCGGCGATGACGGAGATTTCGAAATCGAATTTCACAATTCCTTCGGCGATCATTCGGACTGGTTCCCGGCCTTCGCCGGGATGACGATTAGAGAATATTTCCGCCCATATCTCGTCTGCTCGTCCACTCGTCTGCTCGTCTACTTTCCACTGACCCTTGCCGTCATACCCCTGCTCCGTCGTTTTCAAAATCATCGCGCCGCCGAGTTCCGCCAGCGCCGCGCGCGGGGAATCCAAACCGGAAACTTCCCGCCATGGCGCGGTGGGAATATTCTCATCAAGGCACAGTGATTTCTCCCGCACGCGGTTTTGCGTGACGCGCAGCGCCGCCGCGCCGGGATAAACGGGCGTGATGGCCGCAATCGCATCCACCGCCGCCGCCGGAATATTTTCAAATTCATAGGTCACGACATCCACACTGCGCGCGAACCTTTCGAGCGCCGCGATGTCATCAAACGCCGCCACCGTAAAATCATCCGCGACCTGCAACCCGCAATCATCCGCGCCCGGCGTATAAATATGCGCCCTGAATCCCAGCCGCGCCGCCGCCTGCGCCGTCATGCGCCCCAGCTGCCCGCCGCCCAGGATTCCAACGATTGCACCCGACTTCTTCACACCGTTTCATTAAAGCAAATAAATGGTTTGACAATCTATTCGATTAAGACATAACGGGAGCCTCAAATTCTACCAAAGTTCTTAGGCGCTTTTTATGCACGACAATCACTTTTCCGCGGCCGCTCAAGCCGAGAAATTATGGCGCACCACGCACCGGCTGGTGATTGCGGGCCACGCGGCCTTTGCCACCGGATCAGCTTGCGCCCTCACGCACAGCACAATAACCGCGCCAAACGCGACGCCCGCATTTTATTGGGCGACCATCGGATGTTTTTTGTTATACGCGGCTTTGCGCGGCCAGCAGGAAAAGTTCGAAATCCTCGCCGACCGCTACCGGCTGCAAGGAGAATTCGAATGGCACATCCAGCCTGAAACCAACGGCCCGGCTTTTACGGGTTGATCAGCCGTCCACGCCGATAAAAATTTAGAAACCCGGCGAAAGTTTTTCCGCGCCACTCAAAGCGGGCGGCACAGGCGTCAAAGGCGATGTCACCCCCGCGTCAGGCCCGTCGGACTCACCCGCTTTTTTAACAAGCAAAGCCATCAACCCGCTTCCGGCAATATTTTTCACGGCATCCGGCGGATGGTTTAATTTTCTCGTCTCGTGCATAGCAAGTTTTAGGGCAAGCTCTTCTGATAATCGCATTTTATTCTCCTGGCTGAAATAAATACTCAACGAAGACGTTAAACTCAAGGATCAATTCGGCTTCTCCGCCACCGCCGCACTTTGTTTGGCCATCCAGTCAGACAGACGCTCCGCCAGCCCCGCATCCGACAGCGCCAAAATCCGCGCGGCCAGCAGGCCCGCGTTTTTCGCGCCCGCCTTGCCGACGGCCAAAGTCCCCACCGGAATCCCCCCCGGCATTTGGACGATGGAGAGCAGGCTATCAAGCCCGTCCAAATCCGTGGCATTCACCGGGACGCCCAGAACGGGCAGCGTAGTCAAAGACGCCACCATCCCCGGCAAATGCGCCGCGCCGCCGGCGCCGGCGATGATGATTTTGAAACCTTCCGCCGCCGCGCCCTTGGCAAACATCACCATGCGGTCCGGCGTGCGGTGGGCGGAGACGATGCGCGCCTCGGCCGCGACACCCAATTCTTTCAATACCGCCTCGGCATGCTGCATGACTTCCCAGTCCGACTGGCTGCCCATAATAATCGCAACGGAAGCGCTCACGCGATAATATCCGGAATCAGCATGCTCTCCAGCCGCGCGACGAGGTCCTTGAGCTGCAATTTACGCTTTTTCAGGCGCTGGATGGTCAGCATGTCCGAACCCTGGTCTTCCAGTTTATTGATCATATAGTCCAGGTTACGGTGCTGGTGGCGCAATTTCTCCAGCATTTCCTTGATTTCGTCTTCTGTCCAGCCGCTCATGAAACCCAAGTCAGAGTTAAATCTATAATCCGTATCGCCAGCGCGCCGGGGTGAAGGAGGAATATAACATACCTGTGAGGGATTCGCCATGGTTTTATCCGCCGGACATTTTTGATGCTGGCGCGTGACGCAACTTCATCACGGCATGCGCAGTGTCAGGGCAAGTTAAAACCATCCGTGGTCGTCCTTACGCGTGCGATTCGCGATTCAGCAAGCTGAAAAACACCCAACATGCGAATGTATGAGTTTTTTATGTCTGACATGTCGCATTTAGAACACACCATAACCATTTGATAAATCATCATTTTTACAAAAATAAAATTTTTTGCCCTTTTTAACCGAATGATTATTTCGCGAAAATTTTCGTAAAAATAACGATTTTTTCCGGCGAAACTATTATTTTCATGGATTTTTTATCCCGCTTATGTTACAAATATATGATGGTTTAGTGGCGGATGAACTGGCGCTAAATTATAATTGGAATGGACAACACGAAACTTTATTTCGACCAATAGTGGCGAAAGAAGGAGAGGTAGAATGTCATTGGAAGCACGCATTGATGCCCTACGTCGCAAACATGCGCATTTAGATGAGGAATTGGAATACGAGGTGCATCGCCCCTTCCCGAATGGTGCGGCGATCTGGCGCCTGAAACGCGAAAAGCTTTTCCTGAAAGACGAAATTTCCCGCCTGGTCGCGGCGAACGACGATATCCCGCAAGACCAAAACGGCGCGGCCTAACTGACTTCGCATCCCACCCGCCGCGAATGACGGCGAAAGCGGAAGCGGTACAAACACCAAAAGGCGGCCCCTCCTCCGGGCCGCCTTTCGGTTTTTGGGCGGGACATTTTTTCTTTAATATTTGCAGATATCTATGTTACGCTGGTTTCACATCACGCTTTTAAGGAATATTCGCAATGACCGCGGCAGCAGATTATACGCAATGGCCTGAATATCAGGAAACCTTAAAAATTGATGCCGTCACGCCCGCCCTCCCCCCTACTGAAGCCCCCTGCGATTTGATCCAGGTGGCAATCCCCAACATAGCAAATTTTCTGGGCAACCAATTTACACCCGAAGCCTTGAAGACACTAAACCGCATTATCGCTCCACCCAAAAAGAAACGAGGTAAACACACCGCCGGTTTTGAAATCGAATTATTTGCCGGCGAGAACAACGCAATAGGCTGTCAGGGCAGAGAAATCCACATTGGCCCTTTTACAGATCTGAATGAGGCGATGGAACGGCTGCAACTCGCAACCAGGCTCACTCTGCTGGATCAAAAAGATCCCATCAGCACATTGCACATAAATTCCGGCGGAGAATCTGAAATTCCAGGGGAATATTTAAGTGATTTCCATTATGTTATGGATTCCCTGGCTACTTTTTGCAATTCTCCTACGAGACAAGAAGGACAACCGCACGTTATAAAATGGAAAGGGCAAAAAAGAATTCTTCCTTTCGGCAAACAAACAGGCCGCTATGAATTCAAAGGTTTTGATATCGGCGCCGGTGCCGACCTGCCGCTCACCCGCCTGGCGATCAAGGCCTGCTGGGCCATGCAGGATAATCCCAGCCTGGCAAAGGATTTACGCCGCGGATTCGAACAGATCTGGCGTGGATTAGGAATTTCAATATCTTTAAGTTCCGCACCAACTTTCCTAGATGGAGAACCCGTTAATATTAATAGAATCAAAACTAGAATCCCCGAAGATTTCTACGGCCACGTCGTTAAAAAACCCGAACCCGGCATGTGGGGCTGTCCGACTTCCGCCAATGTTCTGGGTTGCATCGCGGATCAGCGCCCATTGGTGCGCGAAATGGTCGCGCAGATTTTAACAGACGGCGGATTAAAATTATCTGAAGATTTTTTACCGGAAAATCCGGATGAAATTTATTCCCTGCGCAATGTTCGTCAATTTGAAGCAGGCCTATCCCTGAAAGAACGTGCGGCAGAGCACCCCTTTGCCGCAAAAGCCGCCGCCTGCCCGGAACCTGAAGAACCGGGGGCGCAAAAAAATGCCACTATAATTCCAATTTATGGAGTTGGGAGTGGCCTCACACGGGGCGCCGGTATCGATTTGGCAGCAGCCCGATGCGAACTGGGGAATCTTTCATCTCGCGTAAATCCAAGAGATCTAGTCATCACTTCAACAAGACATCCCGCCAGCCCGCATAATGGCAGTGAATATTTCACGTCGGGGGGCGATACAGAGAACTACCGTAGCTTGGATTATAACTCTCTTTCCCTGAGAATAATGCATGGAATAATAAATGAAGGGGGAGAAAGCGCACAGCGTATAAGTGATACACTGCTTTTTATGGGCCTTCAGTCATCAGAATCCAATCGGGCTGAACACGTTATCCAAGGTAGGGATGCCGACCCGCACCGCACGCCAACAGAGCTGTCGCAGCTACGCGATTATATTCGCCGCCGCACTCTGCGCCCCAGGGGCCCTGAACCAAGCCTTTGATTATTTTTCTCAGATAAGAAAATAATCCTTGACAGCCGCACCCGAATAGGATTATATTCAATGCATGGGTTCGGCTTGCGGCCGCAGACGGATCCATGGTTCAGGCGCAGGGCTTCTGCCGGACGAATGGTCCGGCACAGCCGAGAGCCTTTGGATTGGCATCCAAAGGGTCGCGCGGTGGGAAACCACCCCGCACCTACGCCCCGACCGACAGCCACTGGAACGCCCGGGCGGCCCTTTTAGGGGGCAAAAACCTAAGCAAATCTTCCTCAACCCTGACGAAACGGACCAAATATCAACCTTACCTAAAGGATATTCCTTAAAATCTTCCCAGGGAGCAAGGGGAAAACTTCAGAGACAGTGCCTAGCGGAAAAAATCGAAGGGCATCTGTTGATTGCTGCCCCTATATTCATTCTTCCCAAAAGAAGAATCCGGTTTTTTAGGCTCTGGAAATATTTTTTGGAACTCGCGCGGCACATCGGGATATTCGTATGGATTCTTCATATGGTTGAAAAGCTGTGCCTCTATGGGATTAATCCCAATATCTTCAAATCCGCTTAACCTGCGCCGCAACTGCGACACTTGCGCATCGGAACATTGCACCCGCTTCAGACGGCAGTCCTCCATTTGCCGCCACACAAATGAGTTAATTGCCTTTAGCGTTCTATTCGCCGTACGGAACTTGAGATAATAAGGGATCTGGGCAACCGATGCATCCTGAGGAATGTCGAAAGAAGGTTTCATATCTTCCAGGAGAGATGCACAAGTAGTAAGGGCAACACCTCCTAGTGCAACCTGCGCGCCGTAGGTGATTAACAAGATCATTGATTCTGCGGCTTTCTGGCCTTTTTTAAATTCTCTATTTTTATCTTTTAAATCTAATAGGGAGTTCCTTCCCAATTTCCCCATCCAAAGACCAATTGCCATGCATGCACAAAAAATGCCCCCATCAACATAGGCGCGAACCGGAACCTCCGAAGGCCTTAAGACTGCTATAGCGCAGGCAATTCCCAGCGTGAGCGCGCTCCCTTGTATAGCGGCAGCGCGAATATCCTTCTTGACCTCCAATGATATGCTGTCTTCATTGGATTTGGCTGGGACATCTTCGGTCTCTTGCATGATTGAATGTTACACAATCAAGATATTTATAACAAGAAAAATCATTTGCGGGGCGCATATTCAGGATTGAATCAGCTATACCAATCCTATGTTCCTCGCCGGTCCGCAAAAACCGAAAGCCCGCACGCGCGGCAGCCTGATTACCGCGCTCGATATCGGCAGCCACAAAATCTGCTGCCTGATCGCGCGCGTGGATGATGCGGGGCGGCCGAATGTCATCGGCATCGGCCATCATTTGTCGCAAGGTTTGCGAAGCGGCGTGGTCGTGGATATCGACGCCGCCGCCTCCGCCATCGGCCAGGCCGTCCATGCTGCCGAACACATGGCGGGCGAAACGATTTCCGAAGTCATCATCAATATTTCCGGCAATCATTTGCAATCCCTCATCCATCAAACCGCCGTGCCTTTGTCGGGCGAAATTACAGATGCGCAGATTAATAAGGCGCTGACGCTGTCACGCCAGGAAATCGCGCGCAATGAAGCGCAGCAACTCATCCACGCTATCCCCATGCATTTCGCCGTGGATGGTCAGGCGGGCATCAAAGATCCGCGCGGCCTTTACGGCGATACGCTGAACGTCTCCATCCACCTCGTCACCGCGAATGTGAATAACGTTAAAAACCTCGCCGCCTGCGTACAGCGCAAGCATCTGGAAATCGACGGCATGGTGGCTTCGCCTTTCGCGGCGGGATTGTCGGCGCTGGTCGATGATGAATTGGAATTGGGCGCGACGGTTTTGGATATGGGCGGCGGCACGACGAATATCGGCGTCTTCCAAAACGGCCATCTGGTTTTCGCCGATTGCATCCCCATCGGCGGCCAGCACATCACCATGGACATCGCGCGCGGCCTGACCACGCCCGTCGCGCAGGCGGAGCGCATGAAAACCTTATACGGCTCCGCCATCGCCACCGCGTCCGACGAACGCGAATTGATCGACGTGCCGCAAGTGGGCGAGGAAGAAACCGGCAACCACGTGCCGCGTTCACTCCTCGTCGGCGTGATCCAGCCGCGTGTGGAAGAAATCCTGGAACTCGTGCGCGAACGATTGGAAGCCAGCGGCCATCACCACAGCGCCGGCCGCCGCGTGATCCTGACAGGCGGCGCATCGCAATTGCAGGGATTACGCGACCTGGCCCAAGCGATCCTGGATAAACAAGTCCGCCACGGCCGCCCGATGCGCGTGAACGGCCTGGCAGAATCCACAGCGGGCCCAGCATTCGCCGTCGCAGCAGGATTACTCCTCTACCCACTCCAACATTTTTCAAATTCAGAATTAGCAGTCATGGAAACTGCCCCGCCGCGCAACCTCATCGGCCAAATCCGGGCGTGGTTAAGAGAAAACCTGTAAATCTCATGAACGTCCCGTGCAGCGAAACACATAAACCCGGAAAAATTCATACGCCTTGCAACTATTAATTTGCTTGACCCCGCCAAGGCTGAAAATGTAAGATATCCCATAGAATTCGAGACAAACTATGAGTATCTTCAAACAACTATTAAGCTCTTTCATTGATTTCTCCCCGCCAAAACCGCCTGGGCCCAGCGATGAATTGAAACAGCTCTTTATCCAGACCCGAAGCCAGGCCGAAATGGGGAGCGAGCAATATCTTTACCTGCGGGACCAGCTGGCCAATGATCCGGATGCTGAACGTTTTTTGACGCAGCTTGCCGATACATCGTCCGGCACGGAGATACCCTCGGTCGATCCGGAGATCCTGGCCCAGGGCGTGGGGCATTATATACAAGCCACGCTGAACCCCCTGTGGGCGATGAATGCCGTGGGTCGGCTGTTTTTGCGGCTGCAAGAGGCGGCGGAGAGCGCCAATCCGAATTTCGAACAGTATCGCCAAAATTTTGTGCAAAACGCGGATTTAGTAAAGGCCGCTGGCGTTTCAGAGGTGGTGAAAAACATTACCGGCGATCAACCGGTTATAACCTTCATCAATCAAACCCTGGCAAAGAATTTCAAATCCATCTGCGATCAACGGGTGGCCGACGCGAAAACAAAAGCCGAACAGGATGAGACCGCAAAGACACAAAAAGCCCTGCAAGATAAAATCACCAAGGCGGAAAAATCTTTTTTCAACCTCGCGCAATTCGCCGCCAGCGGTGATCCGGCCTATAGCGCTTGCTGCAGCGATTTTAAGGATGAAAAGGTTAAAGCTATGCTCGCGGATTCCGAGGCCGTGACCCGGCATCTGAAAGGCCAATCCATCGATGATTATCTGACCACGCTGGATAAGCAATTCTGGCCGGCGCGTTCGGAGCATATCGTCCAGGAAATTTTAAACCGATCGGGCGATGTCCTGAAACTCTGGTCTGAAATCCGTGAACCTTTTGAAAAAGGTTTATTAAGATTGGATCAGGATCAGTTACAAATCCTATCCCTGGAATTGGTTGCGGCCTATACCAATAAATACGAAGGGAAAATACAAGCTGCGAATAACACAGTATCCTGTTCTAAGGCATCTTATGAATACAATGGATACCAGCATTGGGCAATTTGGCATTCGGACTGGGAGGATCGTAGGGGATGCAAATCCTTTTACGAAGACGTTAAAAAAGCTTTTGAATGCACAATCATAGCAGCAAAGGATACCTTTGATCTGGTAACGCCGTCCCAACTCGGGTTGCATCCCAATTTTTTCATCAGGGAAGCCGAAAAAATGTCCCCGCCAACAGAAAGCGAATATGCAACCGAAGCGGCCCATATCGCCGCAGCGAAAATAGAAATCCTGCATATCGCCGAACAGCTTCAAAAAATGGATGAAAAAGGCAAATTGGCGCTGCAAGGCGAAATCGCCGGCACACCCATGTCTGCGCCCGCGCCATAAAATCACCCGCTTAACTTTACCGGATTTTTATCAAATCCACCTCTAACCCGACGCAGATAAAAATTGCCGGTTTTTAATTCCGGCGGCACAGTGGCATCTCCAACCAAAGGAGATTTTGGCATGAAAAAAATCGCTCTTGCACTATTACCTATCGCGCTGGCCGCCACGGCTTGCACGGTGGAGCGCACCGTTTACGATCCGCCGCGCACGACGGAATACCGCAGCTATGCCGTCACACCCGGCACGCCGGCGGTCTATAGCCATACCGAAGTTCAGCCCGACGGCTCAACGATGGAATATCAGCATGTCGTGCGTCCTTATACCACGACGGAATATAGCCACGTGGAAACGGATTACACCACGCCCGCCAACGTTCACATTGATGATGAGGATGCACGATGAAAATCATGCTCAGCCTCACCAGCCTGATCGGGCTGGCCGTCTCCCTCGCCGCCTGTGGCAGCGACCGCACGATCGTCGTGCAACCACAACCTACGCAGGTTGATCACGTGGTGGTGGAACACAGTAACTAACGAATACTGCGCGCAAGTTTCTCCCGCTTGCGCGCAGTTTTATCCTGATACCGATATCGTCGGCGCTTCAGCGCGCGTGTGCGCAGGTTGAGCAAGTGTCTGCTGCTTATCAACAATCGCGCGCAAGGTTTCAGACGCCTTGCCGCCCGGCGCCAGATCGTCAAAAGTTTTGCAAATCCGATCTAGATCGAATGCCCCAGGATCCGCTGTGTCGCGAAGTTCAAGATAAGTTTTGCAAAGCGCCTCTTGCATCTCCGTTGTATCAATTCCCGCGGGGGCATTACCGATCTGCTGCACCATGCCGAACAGATAAGAAATATTTTCTATCGTTAAATCGTTAACTGCCGAAACGCTGCCGGCCGCAAAAGCATCAGGCAAAGGCCGCGCCGCTTTTGCCTTCGCCGCATTCGCGCTGACGTATGATTTTAAGTCAGTTAAAATTCCATATGAATTAGCGTGATGGATTTTCTTCACACGCACATCCGCATCAAACAGCAATTCATTCGCATCCGCGCCGTATGAAGCGGCGATCGGCCGCAAGCCTGATACCAACGCTTTTAAATCGTTAATCCTTCCCTTTTTGGCGGCCAATTTTTCCTGGATCGCGTCATAAGATCGAATATTCGGCAGTGCGAAATCATAGGCCTCCCCAAATCCCGGTGCGTACTTTTCCAATTGGGCCTTGTTTTCTTTGCACTGTGCATAGGCAGATCCGCCATCCCCATAAAACGGCCCCGCATCGAAATTTGAAATATTCGCAGCCAGCAAAACCGAATTGCTTTCATCTTCAGAACATACCTCCAGAAATAATTTTGTGCTTTTGGCCATCGAAAAAGAAGAGCGTACTTCGCGTGTCGATGTGGAAAAATTTAACCCCGTCGCCGTCGCGGCCTTAACCGCGGCGGCGGCCATCAAGGCATCTACATGAATGCTGCCGCCATCGGCATAGGAACTAATGATTTTATTCTCAAAACCAAAATGACCACCCAAAATCTGCGCGGGATTCCATTCCCGGTTCTGCGCCAGGGTCGCTTGCAGCGCTGCCGCCTCCTGGCCCGCCTTGATAATTTCCGCCTGGATATGCGCCACCGTCAAAGGCGGGCCGGACCAGCGGTTTTTGATATAAGCGCCCAAACGGCGTTTAAGGCCCATGTTTTTCCCTTCTAAAGTATTCAGGGGAGCAGATTAGCACCTTCCCACCCGCCGCTCAAAAGAAAAAATACTTGGCGATGCCTATTTTCACGCCCCCGGCGGTTTAGGCGCCGGAACACCAAGCGCGCTTTCAACACCGCGAGGCGCGGCGATATGCGCGGCAGCCGCGCGGTGCGCATCGGCGATTAACGGCTTGATATGCGCAATCGTCAATCTTTCCCCCGGCGGCACGGTTAACAAAATACGCGCCATCAAATCGCCCGCGAACTTGTCACCAACGCCGACGGTGCTTTCGATACGGGCCAACTCGGGCGGTTTGACGCACCATTCTCTTTCACCCGCCGCCATATCCAAAAGCAACGGTTCCTTGCCGCCGCAGGTTAAAACCAGAATTCCTTTAAAAGCTCTAAATTCGTCCTGGAATCTTGCCAAGTTAACTTCCATCTCATCCGCGGGATTAAAAATATGCCCCAGATCATCATTCCCCATCATTGCAGCGTCGCTGACGCCAAGCTGATCCCCAAGTTTATTGCGATACAACTGTTTTAAACTGTTATCTTTTTTCCGCGTGTTGTTATTGGTAAAAACGCGCGCGCCGTTTGCCTTGTTCGCTTTCGCGTAATCCTCGAAAAGCGCCCAATTATCCGTAATGAATTCGGAGTTAAACGATACGCCGTCACCCTCCGCAAAAACTTTCAGTTCTTGCAATATTCCAAGAAACCTTCCGCTCGGCCTCGGCAAAACCATTTCCAGCCTTTCTTTATTGCCGCCGTCATAAACCCAATGGGTTGTCGAAATATCCCGGCTCGCATCCGGATGAATTAATGCCGGATCATAATCAACATGATGTTTTGCCGCCCATGCCACCACATCGGGCGCGTTTTTGTCCGCGACGCTTTCAACGATAACTTCCAGATTCATGTCCGCTGAAACCGCCCGCGCGGCCTCAAGACAGATCAAAGTGCCACCGGCCAATTGCCGTTTTGTAACTTCGCCAGCTTCCAGAATCTCAAACCCGCCCTCGGCCAGGGCTTTAAGTTTTCCTTTGGATTCCGTGTCGCGCACGGCTCTTCCCACGGTCGCAAGTGTAGGCATTGCAATTTTTCCTCTGTTTGCTGTTAAACTTGGGGGGAGTTAAGCGGTTCCGTATATCAATTGCAACTTTTTTCCTCCCCACCCCTCGCCCATCTCCCTTCCCGCGCCTACCAGATATGGTAGTATTAAGTGATTCGCAGGGGGCGATTCTGCACGCTGCGAAACCACATTTTTTGAGGCAAACCGCCACATACCTAAGTCTGTAACCCACCCACCTTTAACCCTCAGGGCCGCCCAAGGCCATTAAATAGGAGCGCATAAACATGGTATCTCTTTCCATTCCCCAGACCAACGATCACATGAAACCTCGCATTACCGTGATTGGGGTGGGCGGCGCGGGCGGCAATGCCGTCAATAACATGATCCGCGCGAACCTTGAGGGTGTGGAATTCCTGACCGCCAATACGGACGCCCAGGCGATGATGCAGTCCTTGGCCAGCCGTAAAATCCAATTGGGCGCGAATATCACGCGCGGTTTGGGCGCGGGCGCGCGGGCGGATGTGGGCCGCGCCGCCGCCGAAGAAGCGATTAACGAAATTCTGGAATCCATCCAGGGCTCCAACATGGTTTTCATCACCGCCGGCATGGGCGGCGGCACGGGCACGGGCGCGGCGCCGGTGATTGCGCGCGCGGCGCGCGAACACGGCATCCTGACCGTGGGCGTTGTCACGAAACCTTTCCATTTCGAAGGCAGCCTGCGCATGCGCCAGGCCGAAGCCGGAATTGAACAGCTGCAAGATCACGTCGATACGCTGATCATCATTCCAAACCAGAATTTGTTCCGCGTCGCGAATGAAAGCACAACTTTCGCCGATGCATTTAATATGGCCGACCAAGTCCTGCACTCCGGCGTGCGCGGCGTCACGGATTTGATGGTGATGCCGGGCCTGATTAACCTGGACTTCAACGACATCCGCTCCGTCATGTCCGAAATGGGCAAAGCCATGATGGGAACGGGCGAAGCCGAAGGCGCGCGCCGCGCGGTTGATGCTGCGGAATCCGCGATTTCAAATCCTTTGTTGGATGATGTATCAATGAAAGGCGCGCGCGGCGTGCTGATCAACATCACCGGCGGCATGGACATGACCCTGTTCGAAGTTGACGAAGCCGCCAACCGCATCCGCGATGAAGTCGATCCGGAAGCCAACATCATTTTCGGCTCAACCTTCGACCAGACGATGAACGGCAAAATGCGCGTTTCTGTTGTTGCCACCGGCATCGATGCCGACATGGCGCGCCGCGGCAATAATACGCGCGGCATGAACGCGACGGCGCAACCCAATCCATTTGCGGCGATGACGGCGGCGAACAACAGCGGCTCTCCTGCGACTTCCGCGCCCGCCGCGATGCGCGTGAGCAGCATTCCTGGGGGCGCGACAAATACAACGGCAAACACATCGCCGTTTGCGACGACATCATCACCTAGCAACACGAACGCGACACCGCCTTCGGCTGCGACCGCATCGGCTGGAATTAACCTGCGCCCGATTTCGCAAAACACAAGCAGCGCATTCGGCCAAACCACCGTGCCAGCCGCCACCGCACGCTCTACGCAGCCCCCGGCAACAGCGCAAAGCGGTTTGCGCGTAACGAGCATGACGCCGTCGCAAACTTCCGCAACCGCTTCAACGGCACCATCAGCGCCAACTTATACAACGGCGCCGCAAAGCTACGGCAACGCCGCTTTGCAAATGACCCCGGCGCCCGCGCAAGCTGCCGCGCCAGCGCCTATGCCGAGTCTGACGGTCGTGCCGCAAACGCCCGCGCCTGAAACAAACTTTGCCGAGCTTTACAATGAAGAACCTGTTGAGGCCACCGCGCCATCACCATGGGTTTCCATTGCGCCGCTGCCCAATACGACACCGGCTGCTCCTACGGCTTTTGGCGGGACGAGTGCCGCGCCTCAGCAAACGCCGACCCTGACAATGCAATCTGGGCAATCTGGGCAACCCGGATTCCTCCAAACCACGCCGCGCACGGAACCCATGCAACCGAGCCTGTTCGGTGAAACGGAAGCCCCGCGCACTGCTACCGCCCACGCGCCGGAAACACAGAAGAAAAAAGGACCGTCATTGTTTGAACGCGTTACGGGTCTGGCGGGGGGCCGCGGAAAAAGCAGCGACCATGATGATGACACATCCGGCCGCGGCGGCACGTCAACGCCGGGCTTTATGGGTTTGAACTTGGGAAACGCGCCCACCGCTCAGACGCTGAATGAGCCAGGCTTTGCCAAAACCCCATCCCCTTCGCCGCAACTGGTGAACCAGCAGCCCGCGAAATTATCCCAGGCGGATGAAGACTTGCTGGAAATCCCGGCGTTTTTGCGCAGACAGGCTAACTAATAACCCCGCATGTCACCCCGGCCTCGTGCCGGGGTCTGCGGTTTCGCATTCTCTTATTCTGAAATGATGTGATTGCCTCGCGGCAGACCCCGGCACGAGGCCGGGGTGACATTCAGTTTTGTGTTTGGTAATCTCTACCCATGAACTTCAATTTCCTCTCGCCCGTCCTCGGCTCGCTGTCGCAAGTGCATATTAAGTTTGTCACGCTGCTGCGCGGCGGACAATCGGTCGGCACGGACGCTTCCGGCAATCGTTATTACGAAGAAAAAACCAAATCCGCGCCCGCGCAATCTTCCGGCAGCGCCGCCCACGCTTCCCGCCGCTGGGTGATTTATAAATCCGGCTACGTCGACGCGTCCGAAGTCCCGCCCGAATGGCACGCCTGGCTGCATCATCAATCGGACGTTCTGCCTACCGCAGCCTCCGCCGCCGATTACCGCCGCCGCTGGATCAAACCGCCGGTTGCGAATATGACGGGCAGCTCCGGTGCCTACCTCCCGCCCGGATCACAACTGTCCTCGGCGCATCGCGCAAAGGCGAGTGGTGATTACCAGGCGTGGAAGCCTGCGAATTAAACGAATAATTTTACTTGGTACGCATTTTGCATAATTCCCGGTCTCACCGGGGATCGCATCATGGAACAACTTGTAGAGGCGTTCTCTTATCCTAAAGGCACAGCGCCGCGTGCGACTTGGACGTCTAGTCTCTGTGTGGCGCAAACTTTAATGCAAAGCCTTCCGCCGCAAAATTTATCCGCGATCCAGGGATTATTAAAAGACTATCCGCAATTTAATGATGTCATCAACGGCAAAGTTGACCTGAACCTTTTAGACCGGGCCATCAGTGAATTAAAAGGCAAAGAAAACGCATCGGCTGACATGGCAAAACTACCGCCCAATATTTCCGGCGCATTAGCGGCTAACGCCGATAACTTTGCCGATCTTTCAGCCCTACAAGCTTTGGTGAAGAATTTATTGGCCGCGCAACGGCTCAGCATTCTTAATCAAACTGAAAGCATGTTCCGAATTATCTTAGCGACGAAAGATTAAAAAACGCGGGCCGGTTTTCCGGCCCGCGCCCTCCCGCCGGTACCGGCAAGACAAGATCTAAGGCGTAAACTGCGTCATCCCCCGACCATGCGGCGCAACAACCATCGCGAATTTCTGAGCGCCGGATTTGGAATGCATGTCTGTCGTTCCTTTATCAGCATTCTGCCCTATTTTGATCGCAGGCCCTTCGCCTGACCTGCATGAACAAGAGAATTTTCCAGTAATCAAAGCGGTTAAGCAAATGACTCCTATAACTGTCTCAGGTGAAAATACAGCTTGCGCTATTTTGCCCAGTCCCCACTGATCTGTATAATTATTAATAATAGTAGGCTGATCTTCTTTTATATCGTTTACTGGCCCCGCCATAAATTTCTCCGTTATGTTATTAGGAGGTGAATTATAAGAAAATCGCGCTTTAAAACAAGTGTCTTCACAAAAAAATAAAGGCTGAGGGCAATCAGGGCTGAAATATGCCGCCCCTTCTCTTCCCCCCAACCGGCCGGCGCGGGCTTCTTTGCCGCAGTCCGGTTTTGAGCGCAGCCGCATAATTCCGGCTCAGCGCCGGGGCCAATCGCCAGGGGAAATCACGCTGCCTGACCATACGCGCCATCGCATTTTGCGCCGCCTGTTTGACGTTTAACATTTCCAAATCTTGTGTTTGCTTAAAATCGGCGAGGCAGTTGGCGTATTCCACAAACTTTTTGTCGCCGACTTTTGGCAATAATTCGTCTAAATAATTCGCAACCTCATAGAGCGCCGGATGCCATTTCGCGGCCATTAAAGCATCCATAATCTGAACGGCTTGCGGGCCGCTCAATTTATCCAGCATGGTGGTTTTGATTTTATAAACCGTTATGCCGATGCGCATATTCTCGACCAAAGGCGGAACGATCTGGCCGTAACTTCCAGCCTGATTGTAAACATCGACACTACGCGCGAATAAAGCCTGCGCCAATTGATAATGACGCGGCGCATGCACCTCTCTCTCCTCATCTTTTTCAGGATCTAAGGGTTCTGAAATCGATTTCAAGGCTGCGCCAAACAACAACGCCATATCTTTTTCATCCCAAACGAACGACTCCGCGCGCGTGATATGCCGAACGGATTCTTCGATTTCAGGAAGCGCATAAAGCGCGGGCAGCCTGCGACCGAGATTAACATATTCATTGGGATGCACGGCCATACCCGCTAACAAATTCATGCGCGCTTCACGGGTCACAACCGGCAAATAATTATCCACGCCGTCCGAAGCCCCGCAGGCGAGCGCGAAACTGTCGCTTTCCAAACAATAACGCGCGGCCCATTCCACGAGTTCAGGATCCCTTAAAGCGCGAATATAGTTAGCCAATTGGCCGGTCGCGCTGACGGTCAAATAACCTTTATTGGCTTCGCCGAATTCCCGTAACCTTTCAGCAATTTCGTCCCGGGTGAGTTTTTTCTCAATTTCATTGATAACATCGGCGACATTATTGTTGGTATCCATACTTTTCCCCTTATCCGCCCAGGCTAGGATAAAGGGGGGCGGGAAAGCAAGAAAAATAATACTTTCATAAAAAAACGAGGGCCGGTTTCCCGGCCCTCGCCCATCCGCCGCAGCTTTGCAGCGGCGGCAGATGTTGGTGTGATTGGACAACTCAGGAGGATGAGTTAATCGCGCCGAAGCCCCTTGAGGGCGCAGGCGGATTAAAAGTCCATACCACCCATTCCGCCCATGCCTCCCATGCCGCCGCCGTGGCCGCCGGCGTCACCGGAGGATGATTTCTTTTCCGGCATATCCGCGATCAATGCCTCGGTCGTGATGACCTGACCTGCGACGGATGCAGCGTCTTGCAGCGCAACGCGCACGACCTTCACCGGATCGATGATGCCGGTTTTAACCATGTCGACGAATTTGCTGTCTTGCGCGTCGTAGCCGTGGTTGGTGTCGTTTTGCTCCAGCAATTTGCCGACGATCAGCGAAGAATCTTCGCTGGCGTTGGCAATGATCTGGCGAATGGGCGCCTGCAATGCGCGGCGGATGATTTCAACGCCTGCGCGTTCATCGTCATTTGCCGGTTTGATTTTGCCGATGGCAGTCGTCGCATACAACAACGCCACGCCGCCGCCTGCGATGATGCCTTCTTCGACAGCCGCGCGGGTTGCGTGCATCGCGTCTTCAACGCGGTCTTTACGCTCTTTCACTTCCAGTTCGGTTGCGCCACCGACACGGATCACCGCTACGCCGCCTGACAATTTTGCCAAACGTTCTTGCAGTTTTTCTTTGTCGTAGTCAGACGTCGTCTCTTCCATCTGCGCTTTGATTTGCGCGCAGCGGCCGTCGATATCTGTTTTTTTACCCGCGCCGTTGATGATAGTCGTATCATCTTTGGTGATGCGGATTTTCGCCGACGTTCCCAGCATAGACAATTTCACGTCTTCGAGTTTAATGCCGAGGTCGTCTGAAATCACCTGGCCACCCGTCAGGATCGCCATATCTTCCAGCATCGCTTTGCGGCGGTCACCGAAACCAGGCGCTTTCACTGCCGCGACTTTCAAGCCGCCGCGCAGTTTGTTGACAACCAACGTCGCCAGCGCTTCGCCCTCAATGTCTTCCGCAACGATGACGAGCGGACGGCCGGACTGCACGACAGCTTCCAGCACCGGCAACAGCGCCTGCAGACCGGACAGTTTTTTCTCGAACAACAAAATATACGGCTTGTCCATTTCGCAGATCATTTTTTCCGCATTCGTGATGAAGTACGGCGAAACGTAACCGCGGTCGAACTGCATGCCTTCCACGATGTCGAGTTCAGTCTCATTCGACTTGCCCTCTTCCACCGTGATGACGCCGTTTTTGCCGGTTTTTTTCATGGCTTCCGCCATTTTTTTCGCGATGTCGCTGTCGCCGTTTGCAGAAATGTACGCCACGCGTTCAATTTCTTCGTTCGTCGTCAATGGTTTCGCGCGCGCTTTCAGATCCGCAACCACCGCCGCAACCGCTTTGTCGATCCCGCGTTTCAGGCCCATCGGGTTCATGCCCGCTGCGACCAGTTTGTTCCCTTCATTCACGATCGATTGCGCCAACACGGTCGCAGTCGTCGTGCCGTCGCCCGCATGGTCGTTGGCTTTGGATGCCGCTTCGCGGATCATCTGGGCGCCCATGTTTTCGAATTTATCGTCCAGTTCGATTTCTTTCGCAACCGAAACGCCGTCTTTGGTCATGCGCGGCGCGCCGAAAGATTTTGCCAAGGCAACGATTTTACCCTTTGGCCCCAGTGTGACTTTGACCGCATTCGCGGCCTTGTTGATGCCGACGATCAGGCGGTCACGCGCGTCTGATGAATATGCAATTTGTTTCGCAGCCATGGTTTATCCTATGCAGCTTTCTTGGTTGATTTTGTTTTTTCGATAATGCCCATGATGTCGGATTCCTTCATCACGATATAATCCTGGCCGTCCAGTTTCACTTCCGTGCCGGACCATTTGCCGAACAGAATGCGGTCGCCGGCCTTAACGTCCAGCGGTTGCAATTTGCCCGTCTGGTCGCGCGCGCCGGAACCGGCCGCGATCACGATGCCTTCCATGGGTTTTTCCTGGGCCGTGCCAGGGATAATGATGCCGCCCGCGGTTTTCTCTTCTTGTTCAACACGTTGAACGAGTACACGGTCGTGCAGGGGACGAATTGTGGTCATGTTTCCTCCTGATTTTGTTGGTTTCTAGGCGTTGGAGGCCTGTTAGCACTCCCAGCCAGTGAGTGCTAGATAGGGGAACGGACGGTGAATTGCAAGGGATTTGTTGGAAAATTTTTCTTTTTAGTTGCAGCGGCTTTATGATATGTTCGTTGCAAATTAACATGTCACCACAATCAAGGAAAAAAATGTCCCGCCGTCCTACACCTCAAAAATTTCACGATTGGGCTAAAAAGGAACTAGCAAACTGGTTTTATGATTATGGCAGCAGCGCCTCATTCGATGTCGCATTAAATGTATTAAAAGAAATCGGGTTTCAAACGGACAGCTTTGAGCCAAATGCCAAAACGCCCATATCATGCATTCAATTTTCGACCAATAAAGCTCTAGAATCATCTATACAATTAGATCTTTCCGTAGCTGGATATAAAACCTTGGGCGATTTGATGTCTGCAACCGCCAAACAAATCCGGAAAATTAATGGCATCGGCCCGAAAGCCATCGGCGCAATCCAAGCAAAACTACACGAGTTTGGAATAGATTTTAAGCCGGAGCCCGCTTCAAAAGCGCTTACACACCCGTAAACGTCACCCAACCGTCACGCAAATCTCCTTCACAAAGAGTTCCAAATACCAAACAAAAACAGAAAATCATGTCAGACCAAAACAACGATAACCCCGCAGACGCGGATGCCTTCCTCAAAAATCTCAGATCGCTTTTTGGGGAAATCGAAGCCGCTGATCCTGAAGTGGCGGCAAGCCGCATCGGCACCACGGCTGAAGAGGTTATTGATCTTGCAACCGTATGTGCGACTCTTTCGTCGGCAAATTTGGATATATTGCCAAAGAGCACAAGAGAACTGTTAGGCAAAGTTTACAAAGATCCCGCACTACAAAGAATTTTTGAGGAGGAATACATAACTACGCGGGCGCTTATTTTGTCTCTCGGGGAAGATTTCTTTGCACCATCTGATGACGTTTCGGATAAAGCCCCGAATATCACGCCGCGCGGCGCTGCCGGTGAAATTGGTTCCGATCTGAATAAAAGAGCTGGAAAGCCAAAGAAACGCCCAGGCCCAGGCCACGATTTGAATTAATTCATCCAACCGCCGCGCAGGTTGTTATCAAAAGAGACGATAGCCATATCCTCTTAAGGCCTCATCTCAATCAGTGACTGAATTAAAATCTCTCGCTCTTTGGGAGGCATAGATCTGGAGATAAATTTTGCCCTCGCGGCGGGATCGTGCAGTATGGTGTTTCTTGTTTCAAGAAAGAGCTTAACCATGGGATCCTGCTGCATAAATCTTGCCGCCAGTTCTTTTCCCAGTCGAAAGGTTTGAAACATAATTTCAGAAGCAGCACTATGCCCCTGCTCCCCTTCCTCATAAGCAAGTTTGTCTGCTTGCAGGGCCTCTTTAATATTGTAAGAGCCGGAAACAATCGGACGGTAAGTGAGCTGATAGCCGTCATAATCACAATCGACAGTTTGATTTTGCCTTTGCAAATCATAGCAAACTTGCACAGCCTCTTCTAAACGACCAAATATATTATCATCCACAGGATCGGCTTTTTGTGCTAACTGCGCCATGCGATCCGATAACTTGCTTTTAGTCGGCTCGTCCAGATCCAGAAATTCTATATCACTCACCAACACATATCCCGGTGATTTTAATTCATTCTTAAAAAATGATCTCGCCCCATCCTCAATCCCCAACTTTACGGTCATTTCCAGCAGGTCATATAGTGGGCTGGCCTCATGCACTGCACTTGGGGATAACAAAGCCAGAAATTCATTGTCCGCTGCCTGACCCACACCAAAATCCGAATAGGCGTAAGGCACAGGCCGACCGGTTGGGGTTAATTGATAGTAATGCTCAAATACCCCGATAAATGGCGTCACCAGGTCGCTCAAAGCTACGTCTGATGCTTTCTCAGGCCACTGTTTAATGTCGCTCATTATATTCCCTTCAATCTAGGCATTAAATTATCATGCCCTCAGCCGCTCAAACAAGAAATTTTTTACTTTCATGGATGGCACCGAAAACATAACGTCACCCAACCGTCACGCGAATTTGCTATAATAAAAACTGGGGAATATTGACGGGCCGCTGGATTGCCGCCCGTCTGGACGCGGCATGCGCCTTCCCCCGATGACAAAAATTTATCTAAAATGTTTTATTTTGGCCGTAAATGCGGTATATTACGCAGAGAAAGCCGTTCAGGGAACAAAAGAAACCATGGTCGCCGCCATATCCGCCGTGTCTTCGTCCTTTGTCAGCGCGCCTGTCCAGCCGCTGCGAAGCATCGGCGCGTCCGCATCAACAGCCAGTGTGCAAACCGCTTCCGCCGCCACGACCGCGGCAGCGAAAACCGTTAATTTCGGCCCGGCGGCACAGGTGCAAATCAGCCCCCAGGCGCAAAAGCTTTTGGCCGCTAACACCAGCCCCGCCGCCGCCAACGCGAATAGCTCCAATACGGCTGACGCAACCGCCAACGCGACCGCTGCCAATACCCAATCCATCAGCCAGAATTACCTGACTGAAACCTATCAATTGACCGCGCAGCAGATCTGGAACCAGGTCTTAAATTCCATGGGTCTGACGCAGCAATCGCTGGCGGCTTTGCCGATCAGCCAGCGAAACGCCGAGGAAGTAAAAGCCGAAGTGCTGGCGCAAAATCTGTTGGCCGCCCAGGTTGCCGTGCCCCCCGGCGTCAGCCAGTCCGAAGCCGCCAGCAGCATCGCCGCCGCCATCAGCGCCGTGGCCTAAATCTTCGTGAAATTTTAACGAAATTCTGTCATCCTGGAATGAGAGGATGCCGAAGTTCATGGATCTATGGACACCTTTTTCCGACCTGTCATCCCGGCCAAACGCCGAAGGCGTGCCGAGCCCGAACGATATCGCGCGCCAGCTTTCCGGCGAACAACTTATCACCGCGGAAATCCTATACGCCCTGCCCGATTATCCGTGCCTGCTGCAAACCTATATCTGGCAGGATTATGACATGGCGCCGCGTTTTCCCCTGTTGCGCCAATTCATTGAATTCTGGCAGCGCGATATCGAAGGCAAGTTACAACGCGTAACGGTTTCCGTGCGCGAAACCTTAGGCGATGCGCGTTTCACCTTTTATGCGGATGAGTTTTTGACTTAGGCGGAAAAAGCCGGGCTAAGATCGGCCACTGGCGGCTTAGGCGTGAAATTCAGATCCATACCTGGTGCGACCGGCACACCGGCTGCTTTCAACTGCGCGACCAAAGTTTGCGAATTGGATCGGCGTTTTGTCAGGGGTTCAGGCATAGGTGCCGGTGCCGGCGCCATCGTAATCGGCGCGATGGGCCGGTCAGCCTCGCCATTCACGTTATCGGCGGCGTAACTGTTATTAATGTTCGTCGCGATCCGGTTACTCATGCCCGTCACGGCGGCGGTCGCATTGGGCCCCATAAAAGATGCCTGACGGCTATTCAATGATCCTATGACCATCTGAAAATCTTGGCCGCCCGCCCGCGCCGCGATCGCCAGTCTGGCCGCGGTTTGAGTCTGTTCCGTTGTTTCATTCGCCTGGCTGCGTTTTGCCTGATCCTGTGAAAGGCCGCCTTTAATCGCCTGGCCCGCCGCGCTGGCTTCCTGTTTTTGTTCCAGCGTCGCCTCAACCGGCATTTTCAAAATTTTGCTGAGGTCGTTCGTGCCGTTATTTTCCAGATTTTCTTTCAGATTTCTCGCCGTGATGCGGACGACATTTTTTTGTCCCGTCAAACCGCCGCCGCCCGCCGCGATATCTTCAGCGCTCGCAAAAATATAGGGGCCGTTTTGTTTTTCCAAATATTTTGCCGAAACCACCGCGTCCGCGTTTAATTGCGCATACCCTACTGCCGCATCCACGTTCAGGCCGCCGATGGTTTGCACGCCCGCCTTTTTCGCAAAATCTCCGAATTTGGATAGCGCCTCAATCCCTTTGCCGTCCGTCAATAATTGCGACATCATCCGCGCCTTGGGATTGCGCATGAAATCCTGTTCGCCGCCCGATAACTTTTCCTTCAGCATATTCTGGCGCGCGTGATCGACGTGTTTGTCTTCCATGCCGATTTTTTTGAATTCCTCGCCGACGATGGCTAATTGCTGGCGGGCTTGGTTGGCTTCGTTTTGCTTGTCGGGTTTGGCCTGTTTATCCAGCGCATATTCCGCCTGCACCATGAAGCGGGCCAGTTCATACAATGCGCCTTCCCGAATTTGCGCGAGCGGGATCGCGGTAACGCCTTGGGCGGGTGCTGTCTGGGTGGCGGTTTCTGTGACCATTATAAACCTGTGTCTCTAATTTATATCTTAACCGCCAAATGATGACGGTTTCGTGACGAATTGCAAAAATTTTCGGGATTATCCGCCGCCGGCATCCGGCGCGCCCGGCGCGAAGACATTTTTCTTATAGGGATTTGCGCCCATCGGTTGCGCGATGGGACGCGGCGGCTCCATTAACTGCTTAACGATGGAATCTCGAACGCCGGGATTGTAACCAAGATCCGCCGCCATGCGGTCGGAAACGAATTGCCGCACTTCATTGACGGCGTTCGGGCCGTGCATGCGCATACCCTTCGCCAAACCCGCGGAAACATCTGTCATAAAATGATCCATGGCCTGAAAAACATGGATTAGGTTCTTGGGATCATATTCAACCCGCTCGCCTTTATGATTGACGGGGTTAAATTCACCGCCGGGATGAAAACCATAGGCGCCGTCGATAGAGGTAATGCCCAGGGACGATAATCTTTTAAATTCCTCCGGCGTCGCTTCTTGCGCCAGTTTATTAAATTTTTCGTCGATGCTTTTGACCAGCGCGTCCATTTGGGCGATCTGCGCTGCAATTTGATCCTGTTTCTGTGTGAGATCATGTGGCAGATGATCTACGTTATCCGGCAATTCCGGACGGACATCATAAATTTTTATCACCTGATCCAGGCGTGAGCCGTCGCCTTCGGAATAAGAGCGCCCCATTTTCTTTTCAGATGTTTGGCTGAAAGCGATATTGACGATATCCCGGAACTCTTTGGGATTGGTCAACCATGACGGCTGCGGCACTTCGTTAATCGCTTTATTAACGGCCTTTTGCACCAGATTAATCGCGTCATGCGCGACAGACAGGCAATTCCGGTCGACATTCAATTTTTCAGTCTTGGGGACATTATCCCGCTCAAGCTCATTCAGCTCATGCATCCAGATCATGCGCTGACGGTCATAAGCGCCGCCGAAACTGGTTTGAATTAATCCCTCATTGCCCTCGCCCGCCACCGGCAAACCGTTGGCGTCATGAGGCAAATGAGAGAGATCAAATCCCTCGAAATCTTTCGGCGCAGCAGCCATAGGCATATGCCCTTGCTCCCATCAGTTATATCTTCTGATGGTATCATTGTGATGATTGCTGTTTTATGAATTTGCGCCGGATTTCTGCGAAATTT
>JABDAM010000019.1 GCA_013289145.1 Alphaproteobacteria bacterium
ACGACCTTATATTTACCAGGAAAACTGTCCTGCGTTAGCGCCTGGCCGTTCATATCAGTGAGGTGATAGGGCGTTGCGCCGACTTGCACATCACCTGTGGCGACGCCGACATTTGTCGCGGGCGCAGCCGCATTGCCCGGCGCGCCTGTGTCGTTGCCCATGAACCAGTAAATCGCGACGATGGCGCCAACCGCAATAATAATTGCGATCAACGCAGCCAGGGTTTTGGATGATGACGGGTTTTGGGCCATGGCAACGATTCTCCGGGGAAAGGCTAGCCAGCCGGATAGCGTCTGGCAATGCTGGAAACGGAGGTTGGAAATAAAATAACGATTTGCAACACAGTTTTACCGCCTCCTCACCATATATAATATGTCTGCATCGCGCGTTTGATCACGCAACGGGAGATTACGCCGCATATTTGACTCTTGTATTACAGATTTATGAAGTTTTTATGAATCATACCAAAATTTTTTGCATTATTTTTTTGATTGTGATAGGTTCTATGCAGGCTCAAAATTAGTTGAGTTAATATAAATTTAACCATTTTTTAAAAGGATAAAACGATGAAAAATATGAACCAAGCTAATAAACGCATGACAGTAGAGCAGGCCATCTCAAAAATCGGCGATGCCTCGTTTAATTCTGATTATGGCACGATGAAGGATGATAATGACATTAGGCAACTTGCACTTTACGGCTTAGCGGCTGCGGCAATTGTGGCTAGCGTGCCGATTATAGCTATTACTGCTCCCTGGATGTCTGTTCCGATTTTTATAGGAGCTGGGGGGCTTGGTGCCGCCGCTGGTGAACCGTTGGTGAACTTGGCGGAAAAGTTTAATCCAAAGCAGCAGCATGCACGTAATGTGCTGCACGACGCGGCCAAGGCCGGAGATATTGCGGTTAGGGAAGGTTTCATGGACCTTTATGGTAATGTATATAACGCGCAATCTGATGATCAGTATAATCAGTATGCTCAGGTAATCCTTGTTAAGGATAAACATGACTCCAAGAAAGAAGCAGCCTTCTATCCAGAGCAATTAGGCGGGAAGAAAGAGGCGCAGCAACTTGTTGCGGAAGCGCAGGGGTGGACGCAATCACCGCGGAATCTGCCGAAAAGAGGGACTGCTTTGCAAATGTAATGATCGAAGAAAAAATCCAAGCAATTTTTAAAGGAAAGAACCATGAAAAAAGCTGAAAATAACGAGGGAACGGTAAACGAAGCGCTGGCAACGATTGGGGATTATCACTCTAAATATGCTGGTTTAAGTCTGCTTGCTGCTGCCGCTGAGATCGGCGGTGGATTGGCGCTTGGCGGGTTGCTTTTGGCGGCGGGTCCGGTTGCGGGGCCAATCCTAGGTTTCGCGGCAATTATGGCCGGCAGCTTAACCCCGCTCGCATCTACTTCTAAAATGGCAGACGCGATATATGATCTGGAAAGAAAACATACTCCTAAGCAGCGCCTGGCACGTCAAATTTTGCATAATGCGGCCAAGGCGGGAGATCTGGATGTGCAGAAGCAGCTTGTTATCGACCGCCATGGTAAAAGCCGTGGATACGGTTTTACTATAATAGATAAACAGCCGCCAACAGATAAACAGACGCCGCGCGCAGTTTCGTGGACATTTGGGGCCGGAAAATTGGGCGGGATGGAGGAGGCTGACCTGCTGGTTGCGGAAGCACAGGGGCGGGCGCCAAAAATCGGAGCTACTTTGCGAATGTAATGATTAAGGGAAATTTATAACTTTAAAGGAGAAAGCGGTGAGAGATAAAAACCAGATGAATAATGAGACAGTCGGCAAGGCCCTGTCGGATATCGGCGATGTCTCGTCTAATCCTGACACGATGGATCGTTATAATAATGACGGTTTTTTCACGGCTATGGGTTCAGCAATAATGGCAGGCGGGATTGCGATGTCGATTGTGGCGGCGCTCCCTGTTACTCCGGTTGGGGTTGTATTGGATATTGCGGGTCTTATCTCAGCTGTGGCTCTTGGTTTTGCTGCTGGGGTGCCGTTATTGGACTCAGCGCTAAAATTCAGTCCGAAACAACGCCGCGCGCGTCATGCTCTGCACGATGCGGCCAAGGCCGGTAATCTTTTGGTCAGCGAGGCTGACATGGATGAGCTTTTTGGCAAGCTATCTCCCTTGAAACCCGGTGATGATGAAGATCAGGTTTTTGTCGTTCAAGACACGCATGATCCCAAGGCGAAAGCGGCATTCTATCCCTTCCAATTAGGCGGGCAGAAAGAAGCGCAGCGGCTTGAAGCCGAGGCCAGACGCGGCGCTCCGGCTGCTGTTCCGGCATAAATATAATCAGGTCAGCCGTTCAATAATTTCCGCCACCAATGGATGGCGGACGATATCGGTTTCGTTCAATCGCACGATACCGATGTTTTCGATGCCGCCGAGTTGCCGCGCGATTTCCCACAGGCCGGACATGCCGGTGAGAAGGTCGGATTGATCCGGGTCGCCCGTCACCACCATTTTGGAATGCCAGCCCAGGCGCGAGAGCAGCATTTTGAGTTGCGGATAGGTGCAGTTCTGCGCTTCGTCAATGACGACGAAGGCATTATTCAACGTGCGGCCGCGCATATAGGCAACTGGCGCGATTTCAATATCGCCGTCCTGGATCATTTTTTTCAAACGCTTGCTGCCCATGCGTTCGCCGAGCGCGTCGAACAAAGGCCGCAAGTAGGGCGCCATTTTTTCTTCCAAATCACCGGGCAAAAACCCCAGCGTTTCTCCCGCCTCAATCGCAGGGCGGGTTAGAACGATGCGGCTGACGGTGCCGGCTTCGAACGCTTCAACGGCAGCGGTGATGGCGAGGTAAGTTTTGCCAGTCCCAGCGGGGCCCAAGGCGATGGTAAGCGGCTTGTTATTAATCGCCGTGAGGAATTGCTCCTGATTTTCACTGCGCGGCTTGACGCGGCGCACGTACCGCTGGTCGCGCGGATCCCTCTGATCTGGCGAGTCCTCGTCAGGCAATGGCGACCAGGTGTTATGCTTAATCCCTTTGACGCCGCGCTGTTTGTCATGCTGTTCCCACGGTTGCGGGTTTTGATGCACAACAAAGTTGTGGCGTCGGGATTTTGCCATGAAGCACTCCGGGAGTTAGTGGGTGGATGAAAGAGCGGATTGTGATTGTCTGTTGTTCTAAATAAAAATTCCGTGTGAGCCACGGCAGGCGGAAATAAAAACGCCGCCCGAATAGTTGAGGCGGCCGGAAAGGTCGAGCGGGAGAAAGTCAGTGCGGAATTTGCAAGCAACGTTTCAAATCCAATCTGTAATGAATTTTAGTGTAGATCAGATTCGTCTTTTTCCAAAGAGAAATTAATCGGCGCACTTCCGATTAAATATCCCATTTCGGTTTAGGCGGCGCGTCCCGGCGTATTAGCGCGCACCACCAGTCATTGTAATGCGCGTTTTTGAGCGCAGTTTTGAATGTTGTAGAAATTTTGCTGGAGATGCCCGATGGATCTTCAGACAAAAGCCTATCACCATATACTTGAATGGCTTGCGTGAATTTTGCCATAAAATCTGTGGTCACTTGCCAGATTTTTTCAGGTGGAATATCCGCCAAGTTATTTCGCAAGATATCTGTAAGAAGGCGGATATTTTCCTTCGTCAAGTCGTGCGTTTCCTGAATGCATTTGAAATTCGCCATGGCTTTGCCGTCGGGCGGCATATCCGGCGCTTCTTTTCTTATTTGCTGCAATTCAGGAGAGGAAAAAGTACTGACGTAAACCAATGTATGTTCGGCCGGATCAAAAGTCAGCGTGCTCATGCATGCTGCAAAGGCATCCCGCAGCACGGTCGCCATGTGGTTCGTGTCGGGTTGTGATTTCAGTTCGATGTCATAGAGGATCGTCTCAACCAGTTCGGGCGACGTTTGTAAAATTTTTGCAGCCGTTTCCACCGCCACGCGTTCCGGGCAATTGAGCATCAGATTAATATCACCAGCGCTGACCTTGGCGCGGCGCGCAATGTCAGCAACTGCGATATAGTAAGGAAACTGGCGCCCTATGCCCAGCGTGGCATTCATAGTGGAAGCGTCTTTTGCAACGAAGTAAGGAATTCCCACGCCTGGAATGGTCGGCTGCGCGGGCAGCCCGGCAGTTCCAAAATGGGCGCAATATCCATGCCAGCCGATTAAGCTCTTAAAATAAGCTTGCCGTTTTTGAATCAGAAAATCTTCTTGCGGCCGATCATCAAAGGTGTGGCGTGATAGGTCGGTGAATATGTTATATTTTTCTTTTAATTCTTCCACGCTTCTGCCCGATACGGCGGCAAGCAAATGAAAATCATCTTCCCTCCATGCCTCGGCACCCGCACTGAAGGTTTCAAATTGCTTTTGGCTCAGGCCGGTGTCCTGCCAGGGCGCGAGGTATGATCCCATGGTCACGGAATGCGTAGCACGACGGGATTCAGGATAAAGCTCTTTAATGACATCAGAGGACAAATTTCTGAAAAGATTTTGCCGGATATCCAAAGAGATTTTTGCAACAGCGGATTGGAATTCCATCAGACCTCACATTAAATTTTCATTTTAAATAGAGGGCATCACAGCAGCGCGTCAAGTTTTTATTCGAAATATTATGATATATAGCCCGCGCTATCCGGTCAGATGGCGCGGGGATTTTTAGTGATACTATTGCTGCCGCGCGCGCAGGAATTCTGGCGGTTCAAAATCACCGAGCGATGGTTGCTCAGCCGGCATTTGCGGCGCTTGCGGTTGCTGGTGCGGTGGATAGGCCGTCAGTTCCGGCGGCGCGCCTTCGGCATTCTCGCCTGCTGTGTTGTTGTCGCGCGGGGTGAAGCCCATGGCTTCCAGGATTTCATTATTCAAACGGCCGTAATGTTCGGCGTGCTGCAACAGATTCTCCGCCAGCGTGCTATCGCTGCTCGATTGCGCTGCGCGCGCCAGGTCTTGATACTTCTCATGCAATTGCTGCGCCGTGCCGCGCAAGCGGCCGCCGCCGGGATTGACGCTGTCAAAAGCGTGATTGCGGTTCAACGGACGGCCACTACCGCCACCGCCGCTGCTCTGATGACGGTTAAATCCGCCGCCGCCACGGTTGTTATTGTAACGGTTACCGCCGCCGCCGCCACGGCGGTTATTATTATGCATGGGTCTCATTAACAAAAGCTCCTAAAGGCAAAGTTGGGCGCCAGTCCAAATGGGACATTCAGGCGGTATTTCCATCGCCATTGCGCCAATATACCTTTTATAACCGATTTCCACCCGCGATGTAAAGGGAATTATGGGCGCGTAACGACGATCACCCGGTCGTTGCCGCCCAGGTCTTGGTGGGGTGCGCTGGCGGTCAGGTTTTGCGCGGACATAATGGCGCGCACGTCGGCGGCTTGGTCGTAACCGATTTCGAATAACGCAATTCCGTCCGGTTTTAATAATGTGTGCAATTGCCGCGCGATGATGCGGTAGGGTTCGAGGCCATCCGCGCCGCCGTCGAGGGCGGCGAGGGGATCATGTTCGCGCACTTCGGTTTGCAAATTTTGAATGTCGGCGCTGGGGATATAAGGCGGGTTGCATATAATTATATCAAACGCGCCGAGGGATTTTAATTTTGCCGTATCGTTCCAATCGAGTTGTTGAAACGCCGCGCGGTTTTGCAGATTATTTTCGGCGGCGTTTTTTTGTGCGGTGGTAACCGCGCCTGCCGCCGCATCAATGCCGATGCCGGTTGCAGCGGGGAATTCTTTGAGCGCCGCGAGTAACAGGCAGCCGGTGCCGGTGCCCATGTCTAATATTCTTATGTCATCCCGGCCAAGCCCGCAGGGCGCAGAGCCGGGATCCCGTGATGAGAAAGAATCTAAACTGTCCTGGGATCCCGGGTCTATGGCGCTGGCGCGCCTCGCCCGGGATGACAATAACGTTTCAATCACCGTCTCACTATCCGGCCGCGGTTCCAGCGTTTCGGGGGAAAGCCGGAATTTCATCCCCCAAAATTCCCGCCAGCCAAGGATACGGTGCACGGGCTCTCCCTTCGCGCGGCGGCGCATGAATACGGCAAACTCGGCTTCATCACGCGCGCCTTCACGCAGCCAGCGGGCGTCCAGGGCTGGGATTCCAGGGTCTATAAAAGTCGTCACATGAAAGTAATGCAACTATTAAATTTCTTGCACAATAGCGGTCTTTTTTAATAAGGTGGTTCCAGATAACTTTAGGAAAATTTATGAACCTTATTGAAAAGCAAGCACAGTTTAAACAATGGCAGGCGGGCAACACGATCGGCATTGACCAGCAGATCTGTGAAGCCGGGGTCAATAACGCGGCGGAACGATTACGGCGGGCGGCTGAAAAAACTTTTGCAGACGCGGGGGAATTGACCAGATTTGATCAAGACCCGATCATGGCGGAAATTGAACGCCGCAGCGAAGATGGGCGCTCCCGGCAGGCTTTGGCGGATTTTGCAGATTGGGTTCTCATGCCCAAATTATTGAAGGACCGTGATGGTGAATTACTGGAAGCGGGGGACACCAACCGCAATACGACAGTTGAAAATTATCGCCGGATTGCGGAAGAAATCGGATTCGAATTGGTCGGCGAATTTGCAATCGATTGTACGAAAAAGAAATATTTTAATTCAGAAGAATGGCCTGCGATTGAAACGATTTATATTTATGCACGCCCGGATGGCCTTTTTCTGATCATGGACAGTCTGGGAGGCAAACCAAATACTGCCGATTTATGGTGTGAAGGTTTCGTGGAGAAAAATTGGGATCTGCCATATGATAGCGCCAGTGTGCATAATTTGAATCCGGATGGCGCGATGGTTCAAACACTGAAATTCGATGCGGTCTGCGCATTGCGCGGCAGGGTGGGTGAGTTGGAAGGATTGGGGCACATACAATCTCCGATGGCGTGTTTGGATGAAGGCGATCTGAGAAGAATGTTTATTGTCAGCCAGGATTATTCTACCCAGGGTGCTGATCAATATAGCAGGGAAGCTCGTGAGGCTTTAGATAAACTGGCTGCTGCTCGTTTCGCCGTGATGCCGCCGTGGGTCAAACAAATGATCGGTCCTGCCCCGGCGCCGGAAATACGCCATAAAGCCGACGTGAATTATTCTTTCCGGCCTCGGCAAAATTCTGGGCAAAATTTGGGGCCGACCTAATCAACCGGGCATTGCCGCCGCGCTTCGCCCAGCGCAATCGCGGCGGCGCTGGCGACATTTAACGAACGCGCGCCCGCGATCATTGGAATGCGTAAGACTACATCCGCATGCGCGATAAGTTCAGGCAGGGTGGTTTTGCTCTCCGGCCCCATGATTAAAATATCGTCGGCGCGAAAGGTGAAATCATAAATTGAAACTTCACCCTGCGGCGCCAATAATACATGCCGCGCGCCGTTTATATTGGGGTATGCCGCCCGCAATTCCGCCAGCCCGGCATGGCGCGTGATTTTCACCAAATCGATATAATCCATATGCACCCGCCGGATGCGGGCATCATCCAGAATAAAACCGCAAGGTTCAATGATCTCCACCCCCGCGCCCAGGCAGGCGGCCAGGCGGATCATCGCCCCGGTATTTTGCGGAATATCAGGCTGATAAAGCGCGAGGCGGAGCATCCGGCCGGAACGTTATTAATTATAACGTTAGTCCGCCGCCGCCCGCGGACATGCCTTCTTCGGCTTCAATTTCTTTGCGTCTTGCTTCCCGCGCCCGGTCTTTCGCCCGGTCTTCTCTCTTTTCTTTAGAGACGACAAAAGTTATGCCTCCAGCCGCTTCGATCCCAAAGGCAATAATGCCAGCGATCGGTGATGCCGTCATAATCCCTATCACGACGGGCAGCCCTATGCCGCCGACAACAACGCCGGTTGTTTTCCCGAAACTGCCCCATTCCGCAGATGTTTTTCCTAGAATTTTCTGCGGCGCATCTGTTTGATTGCCTGCTGATTTTGAGGTTGCCATGGTTATCTCCTTGAAAGTAAGTTTGTGTTCTTAAGGTTGCGGCAACCTAAGCCAGAGCAACGAAATAGTCAATAAAAAATAAATATGCGCGCATGCGCGGGGCTGTATGCAGGTTATCCCCCGGCCCTAGACGGGTTCGGATTCTTGCGATATAGCAACAGCTTAACTGAATCGTGAAGAATCTCATGGGCACTGATACCACACACCCCGAGGAACACGGCGCGACGCGGCGTGACTTTATCTATTGGACGGCGGGCGCGATGGCGGCCGTGGGGGCGGGGGCGGTGGCTTGGCCGCTGATCGATTCTATGGAACCAGCGGCGGATACGCTGGCCATGTCCACCACCGAAGTGGACATTTCAAATATCCCGGCCGGGACGGGCAAAACCGTGATGTGGCAGGGCAAGCCTGTGTTTGTGCGCCGCCGCACGCCGGATGAAATCGCCGAGGCGCAAAAGGTCGATGTCTCAACATTACGCGATCCTGAAACCGATGCCAAACGCGTGCAAAAACCGGAATGGCTGGTGGTCGTGGGCGTTTGCACCCATCTGGGCTGCGTGCCGGTGGGTGAGGTTCCGACGGAAAACCGCGGCGAATTCGGCGGCTGGTTCTGTCCGTGCCACGGTTCGCAATACGATACGTCCGGCCGCATCCGCAAAGGCCCTGCGCCGAAAAATCTGGCGGTGCCGCCGTACAAATTTACTTCTGACACCAACATCAAGATTGGCTAGGTGATCCCATGGTTGGTTTGCATCATTCCGAATTTAAAAATCCCGTCATCAAATGGATCGACACGCGCTTGCCGATTTTCACGTTGATGCAAGCCGAATACGGCAAGTTTCCGACGCCGAAGAATTTTAACGCGCTGTGGAATTTTGGCGCCTTCGCCACTGTGATGCTGGTTGTGATGATCATCACCGGCATTTTCCTAGCGATGAATTATGATCCGAACACGGGGCACGCGTTTGACAGCGTTGAGCATATCATGCGCGACGTGAATTACGGTTGGCTGCTGCGATACCTGCACGCCAATGGCGCTTCGATGTTTTTTTGCGGTGGTTTATATCCATACCTTTCGCGGCATGTATTACGGTTCATACAAAGCGCCGCGTGAATTACTGTGGATTTTAGGCATGGTGATTTTCCTCTTGCTGATGGCGACGGCGTTTCTCGGTTACACCCTGCCGTGGGGCCAGATGTCTTTCTGGGGCGCGACGGTGATCACCAATTTGTTTTCCGCCATCCCGTTTGTGGGCAAGGCGATTGTGACCTGGCTGTGGGGTGGTTTCTCGGTTGATAACCCCACATTGAACCGTTTCTTTGCGTTCCATTTCCTGCTGCCTTTCGTGATTTGCGCGGTGGTGTTCCTGCACGTTTGGGCGCTGCATATGACGGGCTCTAACAACCCCACGGGCGTAGAGCCGAAAACTTCGGCGGATACCGTGCCGTTCCACCCTTATTATACGGCTAAGGATTTTCTGGGCGTGGTGATTTTCCTGGCGATCTATGCGCTCTTTACGTTTTATCTGCCGAATGTCCTCGGCCACCCGGACAATTATATTGAGGCGAACCCGCTCTCGACGCCCGCGCATATCGTGCCGGAATGGTACTTCCTGCCTTTCTACGCCATCCTGCGCGCGGTGACGTGGGATATCGGTATTCCGTTTACGCACATCACGATTATTGAAGCCAAGCTCGGTGGCGTGATCGCGATGTTCGGCGCGATTGCGGTGCTCTTCGCGTTGCCGTGGCTGGACCGCAATCCGGTGCGCTCGTGCAATTACCGTCCGGTCTATCAAAAATTCATGTGGGCGCTGGTGGTCGTTTGGATTTTACTCGGCCAGGCCGGCGGGCACGCGCCGGATGATCATGTGACGGTTTTCGGCACCGATCTGCATTTCACCTGGGTCGTCGTCGCGCAATTGGGGATGCTGTATTATTACGTGCATTTCCTGGTCGTGGTGCCCTGGCTGTCCAAGAACGAAAAAACCTTGCCGCTGCCCGAAAGCATTGACGCGGACGTGCAGGCAAAAATTGACGCAAAAATCGCCGCAATTAAGGCAGGTGACGCATGAAACGCTTATTCGCAATCCTCATCGCGGTGATGCTCGCCGTTCCTGCCTTCGCGGCGGAGGATGAGGCGAAGCTGCCTCACGTCAATTGGCCGCAGGACGGCATGTTCGGCACCTATGACCGTGCCTCGCTGCAACGCGGGTATCAGGTTTACAAACAGGTCTGCGCCGCCTGCCACGCGATGAAGCAACTGTCATACCGTGATCTCGCCGACCTCGGTTACAACGAAGACCAAATCAAAACCCTGGCCGCCGAAGTACAGGTGCAGGATGGGCCAGACGATGCGGGCAATATGTTTGAACGCGCGGGCCGCCCCAGCGACCATTTTAAAGCGCCTTTCGCCAACGAAAAAGCCGCGCGCGCAGCCAATGGCGGCGCTTATCCGAAAGATTTATCGCTGATGATCAAGGCGCGTGAAGGCCATGCGGATTACGTTCACGCCTTGCTGACCGGATTTGAAGATCCGCCAGCCGGATTTAAAGTGCCCACGGGTATGTACTACAACACATACTTCCCCGGCCATGTCATCGGCATGCCGCCGCCGTTATCGGCTGACGGGCTGGTAAGCTATGCCGACGGTACGGTGGCGACAAAAGACCAGATGGCAAAGGACGTCACGGAATTTTTATCCTGGGCGGCGGAACCGGAACTGGAAACACGCAAGAAAATGGGTTTGCAGGTTTTAATCTTCCTCGGCTTTTTCGCGGTCGCTATGTACTTCGTGAAAAAGCAAATCTGGAAAGGCGTGAAGCATTAACGCTTCACGCGTCCGGATTTACTAGGATTTAAAGGCGGAGTGATTGTTCGCCGCAACGCCGCCGGGAACCTGTTGCTGCGCGAGTTTATTTTCCAATGCGGCGATTTGCTGTTGCTGCAATTCGGTCTGTTGTTTCAGCACTTTCAATTCCTGTTCGGTTGAAACATTCGGCGTAATCCGCCCGCCCACGCCGCCGGGCGCCAGATCGCCACGGTTTTGCGCAAAGCTTGGCGCGGATTGCGCGATCATATCCGCTTGATGGTGGCTTTTTATTCTTTCAATCGTGCCTTTCAGGCCGTAAGTGTCGGGAAGTTTCCCCGCCCATTTCAGAAAATCTGGATTGGCTATCATATACTTTTCCATCACCTTGCCATAATCCGCGCCGCGCTGCAATTTTGCCATGTGAGAAAGGACGCTGAATTTAGTCCAGTTTTCGTTCATGCCTTGCGCGATATTCAAAACCGGCGGCTGGCCGTTTTCCGGATTGTACAAAAAGGTGCTGCGGTTGATCAGCGCCTCGCCGTTCAGTCCCAGCATCGTGGTGAAGTTCAGCATGGCCGCATTAGGGTTTAATCCCGCTGAGAGCAGGGTTTTTTGAAGCTCACTTGTTTTCTCCACATCGCTGGCCCCCCACGCATCCAGCATCATTTCCGGCGTGAGCAGCATGCCCGCGTTCATGCCGCTGAATAATTTTGTCGTGTCGGTCACCTTCACCGAAGTGGATGAACTCAGACGGCTAAGGAAAGTTTGCAAAGGCACTTTGGTAACGCCGCGGCCGGGATGGCTGGCGTTATTGCGGCTGCCGCCTTCGGATTCCCAAACCACCGGGCCGCTTTCATCCGGCATGACCATCACGACATGGCCATCGCCGCTGGCATATTGCAGGCTCAGCACCGCATAAGCCGGAATTTCCGGCCGCGCGCGGTAATTCCATTCCGGCAGCTTGAATTTATGTGCGATCTGCGAAGCCATGTCCTTGGCCGCTCCGCTGATGCCCGCGTGGAATAACGTGTTGAAAACATTTTCAACAAAGCCACTGCAATCCAATCCGCCCTGCGTCTCAGCATTTTTACCGCCGTAGACATAGCGTGTGCCGCTGAAATTCGCCGCGACCCAATTGCTCAGCGCGGCCGGATTTGCGGCGACGCCGCCCATCATGTTTTCGCCCCACTGCGTTACGCGGCTGGCCATGTTGCCGAAAAAGTTACCGATGCCGCTCAGCAAACCGGATTCTTTATTGCGCCGTTCAACCAGACCCGCGCGCCGCTTGCCGCCGGCTCTGCAAAGCTCCTGTAATTTTTCGGCCGCTTCATTGAAATTACCTTGGTTCACCATATTGATGATCCCGCTGCGCGCCAGGCCGCCAGTACCCAGATTAAACCCGGCGGAAATCAAAGCCGCCCATTGCGCATCCGATAAATTTGCCTGGATCATCGGGCTGATTTCATTATCCACTTTTTGCAGTTCATAGATCAGCGCGCGTTCCGCCTGCGCAGGGCTGATGCGCTGTCCTAAATGGCTAGCGCGCGTGCCGTATCCGAACGAATATTGATGGTAATCCCACACGGCGACGGGCGTGAAACCTTCAAAGGATTTCACCAACTCCATACAGCCCTGAGTGATATGCGATGCCATTCAAACCTTGTAGCTACGTTATTCAGGCCCAGGCGTCCCGGGACCCATGTTTCATTATACCCCGGGGGTGGTTACAGAAATTTGACAGATCACAGCAATTTTAGGCGTTCGGGCCACCGGGGTGGTGCCGGAGGTGATGCTTGGCGGCCGGGGCGGTGACAGGGTGATGGGCGCGGGCCACGCCTTGGCGGGTTTCGGGATGGCAGCGCCCGTGCGTTGAGGGCTTAGCGGCGAATTGCACCCGCTGGCCATGGCGGCTGTGCGGGGTGCGGTGGCTATGTTCCGGGGTGACGGTGATTTCAACGTCCGGCGCCTCTGCTTTTGCCGTGGGTGCCGGTCGGCGGCGCGGATGCTCGTCCAGTTGCCCGAAAACGTGGTCGCCGATTTTTTTCTTGTGTTTTAGTTTTTTGGCCCAGGCAGGATGGGCGAGTTTGGGGTTATAATAATAAGTCGCGCCGTTCGTAGGATCCTTGCGGTCGCGGCCGGTGACGATTTGCGTGGCAATCTTGATTGCCTGTTGCATGCTTTTGCTTTTTAGAACTTTGGGCGGAACAGGTTTAACATGCGGGTCTTTATTCCAGTATGAAAATTGATGGTGTTCGAGACAGGCGTTGCCAAGAGTGATCTTCCGCTTATGTGCCCGGTTTTTGATTACATAGGCTACGGCCTGCATGCCTTCTTTGCCCTGATTACCGGCTTCGCCATGGATGGTGCGTGCGACCACGCCGATTTCGTAATGAATGTCATCTGACATCCCCGCATTTTACGGCAAGGGCACTGCGGAAAATTTAATAAAAGCTAAAATTTTACCGGTCAGACCAACAAGTCACGGCGCTGGATTTCCAGGCCTTCGGACAGTTTATCGACGACGATCCAGTCCACCATACCCGTAGGCGTGACGAAGATCACGCTTTTATAGAGGTCGTAAAGCGCCAGGTCGGTGGCTTCGACGCGGAAGGAGCCGTCTTCATAAACCCCCGTCAATTCGGCGGGTTTCACCAGGTCCAGCACCCGGGCGCGCTGGGCATCCGACACGCCGGGCGCCCACGGGAGTTCGTCGGGATGGTTGATGATAAACCGCTGGCCGTCTGAGGTGAAAACGTATTCTGAGAAATATTGCAGGTACGCCACGACATTCCCCGGCGTCAGTTTCAACGGCGCTTTTTCATTGACGGAATAGATCGGCTCAACCGTCCAATCGACGATATTGATGTCACCAGGTTTTAAGATGGCGTATTTATTATAGGCGGGCACGCTGACCAAATTGGTCAGTTCCAGCATATAGTATTCGTCGTAAAAGGGCAGTTCACGCACCCGGCCGATTGTGGCGGGCGGCGGATCGAACGGCACAGGTTCGATATACTCGTTCACCTTGCGCAAAACGGCGCGCAGCCGCTCCTGCGGCAGCGTGACCCAATCGGGCATTTCCACGGGCGTATATTGGATTTCACCAATTACGCGGTTGATATCTTCAACGCCTTCGACCATTTACCTCGTAAGACTCCTGAGGGAAATTTATAAATGCTTCGGGGCGGCGGGGGAAGGGGCTAGCTGGAGAATTGCCCCGTGATTTACTGGCTCAGTCAATTTATCAGGATCCGGCATAATCCCAGCCACCAGCCGATCCGATATGACGGAAGGTGGGATTGCCCCTAGCTGCCGTAGTACTGGAAGGGGGGATTTTATATTGTTTCATTTTGGCTTCTTGTTCCGGGGTAATTTCTATCCCTGCAGTGGTGGCCAATTGACAGGACAAAGCAAAATAGTATTCCATTACAATAGGATTGCGGTCTTTCCAACCTTTATCTTCCTCTGCACGGCCTTGTGCAAATAAATACTCTCTTGCACCTGTTAAAATTTCCTCTGCCTGTCCGGGGAAGGCGTTTTTTACAAGGCCAACGATGTATCTGCTCTCGCCTACTGTACCACCGGATTCCAAAGGAATAAGCGTTGTAGTCATTACATCATGCGTATCATATTTTAATCCCACGAACATCGAGCGATCTTGGATTGGATCGTAATGCTGTTTAAAAAACTTCGCGACTGTCTCAGGATCCGTCAAATCGCAAGGGCCACCATATTTGCCATCGTAGCTTTTTTTCCAATGTGTGTCCTTCATTTCTGTTGGCATTATTAAATCTCCTTTAATCCACGTCCAATTATATATGCAACCCTGCCACAACCACCCTGAAAGTAATTTTTTTATGACTTCTTACGAAAACGTTCAGGCAAGTCTGGTTGTTTGTTGATTTGATCCTTGGTCGCATCCCACGGCCAGGGGCGTTCTTTGTACAGTTCATCAACCATTTTCGCCCAGACGCCACTTTCCGGCATTTTCAGGCCGCCGGCCAGGGCGTCGGGATGGATGCGCGCTTCCATCGGGCTGATGCCGGACTCAAGCAAAAATTGCCCTTTAAAGGCGTCCAGAATATGGCGCTGGAGCGCAGCTTTCAGAAGGGCGGAAAATTCCAGGTGGCCGGTCGACATCGCCATTTCGATATCATCCACAATCGTACTGTTCAGGCCGGGATAGCGGTGACGGGAATTAGGGCGGGCGTAATCCTGAATGGCGAGACGCAGCAAGGTTGGTTGCGGGGGCTCATTCTTAAAAAATATGTCGCGTTCTGCTGGCATCATAATGGCCAGTTTTGCACAGGTTTTCCAAGTTAACATCGCATTTCTCCATGTTTTTATTTCATTAATATGAGCCTATCAGGCGATTATAAATAAATCGTAATGAAAGCCAAAAATTTAAGATAAATTGTAATAATGCCGGATTTCAGGCGTTAACGGCGCATAAATGGCAGGTAGGAAAGCGGTTTTCCAGCCGCTAATGCCTTGGCGGCATAACGGGTTTGGGGACGGTGCGCATAATTTGGCGCGGGCGCGAAATCCGGGCATTCGGCCATGTGACGCTTCATCCAGGCCACCAGCGGCGCGTCATCACTGGCGAGCAATAGCGTGCCCCCCGAACATAATACGCGGGCAAATTCCGTCAGGGTTTCCGTTTGGACAAAACGCCGTTTATGATGATGCGTTTTCGGCCAAGGGTCTGGGAACAGCAGATAGGCGTGGTCAATCGATGCGGTTTTCAATGCCTGTAACAGGGCCAATCCATCATCAGGATAAATACGAATGTTGGAAAGATTATCCGCCTGCATACGTTTTAACAAGTACGACACGCCCGCGTGATAGGTTTCAGCACCTAGAAATACATGATCCGGATACGCGGCCGACAGCGCGGCCAAATGTTCACCCGTGCCGAAACCGATTTCGACATGGATACTTTGCCGTGCGTGATCGGGAAAAAGATTTATGGGATCAATGCTGCCAGTGATGACGTTATCCAAGTTAATCGCAACTTCCGGCAGTTTTTGCATGGCCGCCTGACGCGTGGTGCCCAACGGTTTATAGCGCCGGCCATAAACGCGGCGGGGTTCAACCAGCGTGCGCATATTAGATTATTCCACCGTCACCGCTTTGGCCAGGTTGCGCGGCTGGTCGACGTCGGTGCCTTTCAGCACAGCGATGTGATAGGCGAGCATTTGGATCGGCAGGGAATAGAGCAGCGGTGCGACGAAAGGGTCGCAGGCGGGCATGGTAATGGTCCAGGCGGCGGTGTCGCGCGCGCGCGCGACGCCAGCGGCATCGGAAATCAATAAAACCTTGCCGCCGCGCGCCGCGACTTCCTGCATATTGGCCAAGGTTTTATCGAGCAGCGCATCAGGCGGCGCGAGCAGGATGATGGGAACGTCCTCGTCAATTAGTGCGATGGGGCCGTGCTTGAGTTCGCCCGCCGCATAACCTTCGGCATGGATATAGGAAATTTCCTTCAGCTTCAGCGCGCCTTCCATGGCGATGGGATACATGGTGCCACGCCCAAGGTATAAAATGTCGCGCGCGGTATGAATGTCATACGCGATGGTTTTGATCGCTTCCTCCGCGTGCAGCGCCTCAGCCATCAGCGCGGGAATTTCACGCAGATGCGCTGTCAGCGCGCGCTGCGTTTCCGCCGTAATCGTGCCGCGCACCTGCGCCGCATGCAGCGCCAGCGCGGCAAGCGTGGCGAGTTGCGTCGTAAATGCCTTGGTCGAGGCTACGCCGATTTCCGGTCCGGCTTTGGTGAAAATCACCGCATCGGCTTCACGCGCCATGGTGCTTTCAGGCACGTTGATGATGCCTAGGCTGGCGTAACCGCTTTTCTTCGCCAGGCGCAGTGCTTCGAGCGTATCCAGAGTCTCACCCGATTGCGAAATCACCAGCATTGCCGCGTTTTTCTCCACCGGCGCGCTGCGGTAACGCCATTCGGATGCGATATCTATTTCAACGGATAGTCCGGAAAATTTCTCAAACCAGTATTTTGCGACCATGCCCGCAATATATGCCGTGCCGCACGCCGCAATCACCAGGCGGTTGATTTTGGCGAAATCAATTTGCATTTCGGGCAGATAAACCGCGCCCGTGCCGGGATGCATTAGCGCGTTAATCGTATCGCCTAATACTTCTGGCTGCTCATGAATTTCCTTGAGCATGAAGTGGCGGTATTCGCCTTTGCCCACCATGGCAGCGGAAACGGCGGAGGTGCGGATAGGGCGTTCGACTTTGTTTCCCGACGCATCAAAAATTTCCGCGCTGCTGCTGTGCAGCACGGCAAAATCGCCGTCCGACAAATAACAAATCTGGTTCGTCAGCGGCGCGAGCGCCAGCGCGTCCGACGCGATATACATCGCGTCTTTGCCATGACCGATGGCGAGCGGCGTGCCCTGCCGCGCGGCGCAGAGCAGGTTTTCTTCGCCCTTAAAAATAATTCCTAATGAAAACGCCCCATGCAATCGGGCCAGGGTTTTGCGTGAGGCCTCCACCGGCGTCATGCCTTGATTGATATAATGCGTGATCAAATGCACGATGACTTCGGTATCGGTCTCGGATTCAAAACGCACTTGGCGCGCGGCCAGTTCCTCACGCAGTTCCTGGTAATTTTCGATGATGCCGTTATGCACCACGGCGACCTTGTCGCTCGCATGCGGATGGGCGTTGTTTTCCGTCGGCCCGCCGTGCGTGGCCCAGCGCGTATGACCGATGCCGATATGGCCGGGCAGGGGATCATTCGCGACTTTGTTAATCAGGTTTTGCAATTTGCCTTCGGCGCGCGAGCGCGCGATGCCCGTGGCCGTAATCGTCGCCACGCCTGCGCTATCATAACCGCGATAGGATAAGCGTTGCAGTCCTTCGAGTAATAAGGGCGTAACTTCCGTGTTCGCCACCGCGCCGATGATGCCGCACATTATTTTTTCTCCTTATTAAAAAATGTTTTCGCCCAATCGGCGATATTTTTCTGCACGCCGCGCGCGACGGCCAGCGCATGGTCCGGCACATCCGACGTAATCACGCTGCCCGCGCCGACGATGGCGTCATTGCCAACGCGAACAGGCGCAACAAGAGCAGTGTTGGAGCCAATAAAAGCACCCGCGCCGATGTCGGTTTTATATTTATTCACGCCGTCGTAATTGCACGTGATCGTGCCCGCGCCGATGTTGGCGCTTTCGCCCACCGCCGCATCGCCGATATAGGATAGATGGTTCGCCTTCGCGCCCGCGCCGAAGTCGGAATTTTTTACTTCGACAAAATTTCCGATCCGTGCATCCGTGCCGATCACGCTGCCTGGGCGGACGCGCGCAAACGGTCCCACGCGCGCGCCGGATTTGATGATGCAGCCTTCAAGGTGTGAAAAAGGTAAAATCTCCACGCCGGATTCTACCACCACGCCGGGGCCGAAGACGACATTGGCGCCAATCACCACATCCTGTCCGATTTTCGTGTCATACGAAAAAATCACGCTATAATTGCATTGCAAGGTCGCACCGCCCATCACCACATCCCAGCGGTGGCGATTCTGATAAACATTTTCCGCATCGGTTAATTGATAGCGATCATTGATCCCCATCAATTCATTATGCGCCCAACCGCGATCCTGAACATTCATAAATACCGCGTCGCCGGAGGCAGCGATCAAATCCGTCAGATAATATTCACCTTGCACGTTATCGTTTTTTAATGCCGCAAGCAATTCCCACAGCCGCGGCGCGGAGATCGCCATTAGGCCTGAATTGCATAGTTTGATTTCACGTTCGTCTGCGCTGGCGTCTTTTTCCTCGACAATTTTGTGCACGCGGTCAGCGGTGGTAATCAGGCGGCCATAGCCGTGCGGATGTTCCGTTTTAAACGCCAGCAGTCCAACCGTATGACCGGATTTTTTTTGCAAAAGTTCTTTGAGTGTTTCTGCCCGTACCAGCGGCACATCGCCATAAAGCACCAAAACATCGCCGGTGAAATTTTTCAGCGCGCTTTCCGCGCAGCGCACGGCATGGCCGGTGCCGAGCTGCTGGTCTTGTGTGACGATTTCATGTTTGCCGACGACGGAGCGGAATTGCTTAACCTGATCCGGCGCGGAGATGACGATGATTTTTTCCGGCGCCAGACTTTCCGCCGTGCGTATGACGTGCCCGAGCATCGGCAAACCCGCGATTTTGTGCAGCACTTTGGGCAGGGCGGATTTCATGCGCGTGCCCTTGCCCGCCGCCAGAATGACAACTGCCAGTTTTGATTCAGTCATGCTTATTCATAGCATGCTGGAAGGCAAGAAAACTCACAAACCGTGACGCTCTGTTAGGGCGCGGCATTGATCAAATCCTTGATATTCTTGCCGTCCGCCGTACCGCCGACCAAGTGGATAAAGACGGTTTCAAACGCGCCGTATGTCCGCGCCAGCACAGGAATTTGCGGGCCGTTCGGCGTGATGGGCGCAAGCCAGAATGACAGTTTCATTTTGGCGTCGCCGTCCTCGGTCCAGTCGGTCTGGAATTTTTTCCAGAAACCTGCCACGCGTTCGATCGTCATGTCGCACCGCCGCGCTGCGCCGTGGAAAATGCCGATATGCGATTCCGGCAGGCGTTCGAATTGCACTTCGTAAAATTTCAAATTGAAACGGCGGCGCCCGTCGTAAACGGCGATAGTTTGATTGCAACTTTCGCCCTGCGTGACCCGCTGGAGCAGTGTCAGCGTGGCGGACATCAAATCCATCGTGTTGCGCGTCAGCTCCGGCGCGACTTCCTCGCGGTTTTCCTGTTCCGGCGCAGGGACGGCGAATTTGGATTTAAAGCCGCCTTTGCCATCATAAACCAATGTCACGCTACGTTCCTTGCCTCGCCAGGTGTTGGCGGAGGTATAAGCGACAGGCTGCATTTCCCGCGCGCCGCGATTGCCCGCTGCATGCACATCATCCGACCAAGGCGCGACGCGGCCCAAAAAACCGTCCGTGCGGGCGCGCAATCGCGCGTCGTATTTTTGCGCGCCGACGTTGATATCCAAATCCGCATCCAATAATTGAAAACCGCCGCCATAAATTTCATATTGCGCATGGACGTTCGCCGTGACGGGCGGGGGCGCGGCAGGTTTAACCTTTGCCGCCCAGGCGGGGGTGGCAAGCAACACAGTCAATAACAAAATGACCTTTTTCATGGCCTGATATTGTCACGTTTTCGCGTGACAACAAGGGGCGGAATTGCTATTTGTCCCTCATGTCCGACGATGACGATTTCGATTTTGACTGGGATGACGATGACAAAAGCGGCGATGGCGACAGCCGCACGTCGTTGTTGCAGGCGTTCTTGGTCGGTTTGGAGCAGGAGCTAAATGAAATCGACCCCAGCGAGGAAGACAAGCTATTGGATTTCGCACCGTTTTTCGCGCGGTTTTTATCCAAGCTGGCCGAGGAATGGGAAAAGAACGATTTCAGCCTGATCATTTACAAGCGCGAAGACAATAAACCCATCACGCGCAAAATCGGCGAAAATTTCCGCGAAGTGTCGCTGATGGCGATTGATGACGTTCTGATTATCGGCGACCGTTTGATTGAACGCATTATCAAGGAACGCGACGGCCTTGCGAATAAACTGACGGATTATTTGGACGAAGAAACCCTGGCGCATATGACGATTTCGGGCGGAGATGTGCGCTGGGCGATGGAGCATTCCATCAACGCATTGCTCGCGGGTTATCAGATTGTGGAGCCCTACCGCGGCGGTTATTTCCGCAAGGGCGGCGCGCAAGATCGCCGTCAGCATAAAAACAAAAATCTGACAATGAAGGTTGGAATTTAAATAAACTGTTCGCCGTTGAAAGTGCGCAGGGCAAAAGACGGTCCCACATTGGTTTCAATCATCCAATAACTATTTGGTTCCCCGCGCAGGCGGTCGCACGTCGCGGTGCCGCCCATCACCATCCACAGCGGTTTGCGGCGGCTGGGCACATCGGCCTGAATATCGCGCACGCTGGCGAGGTGCAAGTGTCCGGTGAGGATAATATCCACGCCCGCGGCGGCGAACATGTTCAATGCGTGCTCGTGGTTATGCACCAGCATCTTAGTTTCTTTTTGTGGCGGATGCGCGACGGGATGATGCGTCATCAGGATTTTTGTTTTATCCGGATGCTGCGCGAAGAATTTCACCGCCAAATCGATTTGCCAATCCGAAATCTTGCCTTGCTCCCACGCCCAATCGCGCATCATGCGGCGGGCGGAATTCAAGCCCTGAATGGCGACGCGATCACCGACCCAGACCGGATTCAAATCGCGCGTAATGAATTTTTGATAGGCATGATAAGGCGCGATAAAACGCTCAAGCAAATTCCAGGCGGGCACATCATGATTGCCGATGACGGACAGCCACGGCGCGGGTAGGGCGGCAAGGAATTGTTGGCATTCACGATATTGTTTCGCAAACCCACGCTGTGTCACATCGCCGCCGATTAAAATCAAATCCGGTTTTTGTTCGCGCAAATCCGCCAGCAAAGCTCCCGCCGCGCCGGGCGTGAGGCGGCCGAAATGAACATCGGTGATGAAAGCAAGGCGCATTAGATATCCGCGTAAACGTGCGTTTCGGTTTTCGCGCCTGGGTGCGTGACGGCGCCTTTGTGTGCCGGGCCGACTTGCTGGGCGTGTTTCCATAGGGCGCCGGATTGGTAATTGTTCGCGCGTGGTTTGAATTGTTCACGGCGCGCGTTCAGGTCGGCGGTGGAGAGGTCGACGTCAATCGTACCAGCTTCGGCGTCGATGGTGATTATGTCGCCGTCACGGATTAATCCGATGGCACCGCCCATCGCGGCTTCCGGCCCGACGTGGCCAATGCAGAGGCCGCGCGTGCCGCCGGAAAAACGGCCGTCGGTGATGAGGGCCACTTTCTCGCCCATGCCTTGCCCGGCCAGCGCGGCGGTGGTGGAGAGCATTTCGCGCATGCCGGGTCCGCCGCGCGGACCTTCGTTGCGGATGACGATGACGTCGCCTTCATTATATTTGCGTTCGAGGACGGCGGCGAGGGCATCTTCCTCTTTTTCAAACACGCGCGCGGGGCCGGTGAATTTCAGTTTTTTCAAACCGGCGACTTTGACAATCGCGCCGTCGGGGGCGAGGTTGCCTTGCAGGCCGACCACGCCGCCCGTCGGTGAAATCGGATTTTTGATTTCGTAAACGACGTCTTGTTTTTGTGCTGGGAATTCCGTGCGCGCGTAATTCTCTTCAATCGTTTTACCCGTCACGGTCATGCAATCGCCGTGCAGATAACCGCCTTTCAGCAATTCTTTAATCACCACCGCGATGCCGCCGATTTCATAAAGGTCACGCATCACATATTTGCCGCCGGGTTTCAGGTTGGCGATATAGGGCGTGCGGCGGAAGATTTCGCATACGGCGTTTAAATCAAAATCAATACCCGCTTCATGCGCCATCGCGGGTAGGTGCAATGCGGCGTTGGTGGAACCGCCCGTGGCGGAAACCACCATCGCGGCATTTTCAAAAGCTTTGCGCGTCGCGATCGCGCGCGGGCGCAAACCTGATTGTAACAGCGGCATAATCGCCCGCCCAACATTTTCGCAATGCGCCGCGCGGGCATCGTTTTCGGCAGGCGGATCGCCGGAACCGGGCAGAGCGAGGCCGATGGCTTCGGCCACACAGGCCATCGTGTTGGCGGTAAATTGTCCGCCGCAAGCGCCCGCGTTCGGACAAGCGGCGCATTCAATCGCATGCAGTTCTTTATCATCAATTTCCCCAGCGGCGTTTTTGCCGACGGCTTCATAGACATCTACAATCGTCAAATCGCGGTCTTTGTAACGGCCGGGCAGGATGGTGCCGCCGTAAAGAAATACACTCGGCACGTTCAATCGCAGCATCGCCATCATCATGCCAGGCAGGGATTTATCACAGCCTGCCATACCGACCATCGCGTCATAGGCATGACCGCGCATCGACAGTTCCACGCTGTCGGCAATGACTTCACGCGAGGGCAGGGATGAAAACATTCCCGCGTGCCCCATCGCGATGCCGTCGGTGACGGTGATGGTCGTGAACATGCGCGGCGTGCCGCCCGACGCGCTGACGCCGCGTTTAACGATCTCCGCCTGGGCATTTAGCGCAATATTGCACGGCGCGGATTCATTCCAGCAGGTTGCCACGCCCACCAGCGGTTTCGCGATATCTTCATCCGTCAGCCCCATCGCATGCAGCATGGCGCGCGCAGCGGCGGCTTTGGGGCCGACAGTGACATAACGGCTGGGGAGGCGGGATTTGTCCATCATCTTTTCCTGATTTTCCATCCGGTATTTTGCGCAGTTGCCGCGTTCAGGCAAGGCCAATCCATCAAAAAATCAGATCCGTCAAATTTCGCAAAAGTTTTATCCAGCCGTCACATTTCTGACATGGTCCGGCGGTTACCATAAAAAGGTAAATTGTCTTCCTGGGGGCCACCATGACGCCAGATATCTTTAGCGCAATGCCCGTCGATTGGCACGATCTGGCTAGCCCCGTCACGCTTATGGCCTTTTTTAAGCTCTGGTATTTCTATTCCAAACTGGAATATGGGGATTAATCCCCCGCCTGCAGCGATTTGATGGTGCCCATGTGGCGGTCGCGCGCTTCATCCAGGGCTTTGCGGAAATCGTTCGGACGGTTCATGAGCATCGGCAAATCGACTTCGCCGATGCCGGTGCCGATGACGCGCACCTGACCAAAATCAAACACCCGTCCCAGCGCCGATTGAAAGACGTTACAGCCCATCACGCGGTCAATGTTGACTTGATCAATGCGTAACGTCAGCCAGCCGCGTTTGAAAATCACGCGCCGGTCGGTAATGGCCACTTCGGTTACGGCTTTTTCGATCGTCGCATCAATGAAAGTGTAAATTCCCCAGCCGAAAAACCAGGAGAATAATATTAAATTAATAAAGGCTTGCGCCATGTACCACCAATGATAATGGGCCACATAAATCAGGTGCTCGCCTTCCTGAAGCGAGTTCAAATTTACATGGTTACGATCGAACACCATAACCCATTTTGGGCTTGTCAGCCGCGGCCTGTCAAGTTATACACGCTAACCTAGCGGAATCTTACATGGCGCGCCTTTCTGAACTGGATTTTTCCGACCTTTATCTGCCCATTACCTATGAGGGTGAAAGCAAAACGCGCTTTGCCTGGTTCCGTCCGCGCGCGTCGACTGGTGGCCGAAGCATCGCGCATTTAGCGCCGGAATTTATGATGGATGCGGAAAATATCAAAAGCATCCTGATCAACGCCAATCGCCAAGACCTGGGTCTGGAATACGACGGCATCCGTTACCGCGTCGCCTATGTGCCGGATGTAAACGGCCCGTGGTTCGTGCTGCGTAAGGGAACTCATATGATCCCGCGGTTGCGCGAACTCGATCTGCCACCGCGCCTTGTGCCGGTGCTGATGTCCTTGGGCCGTTCCTACGGTTTGATTTTGATTTCCGGTTCGCCCGGTTCGGGTAAGACAACTTTGGCTTCCGCGCTGCTGCGTGAATATCTGGATTTTTACGGCAACGTCGCCGTGACGATTGAGGATCCACCTGAATTGCCCTTGTCCGGCATGTATGACAAGGGGCTGTGTTTCCAAATGGAAGTCGATAACGACGATTGGGAAACGCCGATTAAAATGGCGTTTCGTTATGCGGCGCGTTATATTCTGGTTGGGGAAATTCGTGATCCCGGCGCGGCATTGGAAGCATTGCGCGCGTGTATTCGCGGTCACCTTGTCATCGCCACCATTCACTCATCGAAAATTGAAGAAGCGATTGAGGTCATGGCGTCATTGGCGTCGCAGCGCACGAGCGCCGTTTCGGGTAACGTGTTGTTGGCGGATGGTTTCCTGGCCACGTTACATTTGACGCTGGATAAACAATTGTTCGTCAAGGCGCTGGTATCCGGAAAATCTCTCGGCGATCCGGTGCGCGCGCTGGTGCGTGAAGGTAAATTCGGCCAGTTAACGACATTGATCGAACAGCAAGCCGTGCGTTTCGCCACCGCGACCAATTTCAATTTCGACGACGATGTGGCGAGCCAGACTTAGGTGATTTGGCGCAGCGATGCGGAGAATTACATAGGGCTGACAGAGCTTGAAACCACCGGCCGCCCACTCAATTCTGCTTGCGCCCGTGCCGGCGCGCCCTGCAAGTTTCCTCGGGTCGGATCGGACGGCATGATGGTTTGATAAACTTGCGCGAGTTTTGACGGTTTGTTTGGCCCGCCATCCATGGTTTTCAGAGAGGCAATAATCGCATCTTGACCAAGCCCTTCATCCAACAGATGAATTACAGCGCTTGCCACTGTTTCCTTATCAGGGTCGGACACACGCAGCGCCGCAACCAGAACGGTAAACCATTCACCAACTTCTTTCGGTGTTTTAATCGGCGCGGGTTCGAAATCAGCCATCGTAATTCGATGTTTCAATTTGGTCCAATCATCAAATTCATTCCAGGTGATCTTGTGCTGAACGCAAGCGTTGTCGATATCGTCGCCGAATTTATCCGCCAAACATTGCTGCATTTCTTGCAATCGACTGATTTCTCCAAATGATGCAAAGCCGTTGTATGCGGCATCAACCACAGGTTTCCAATCAGACACTTTTTCTAATCCTTCGCATGATTTCGCAAAATCATTCTGGAAAGTTTTAGCGCTTTGGGGATTATTCTTTAGGATTAAGGCCGACCAAGTGTCATAGAACTGATTCTGATATCCGGAATAATCATATCGGTAGAACCGTACCATTCTCTCTTCTCCAAGATATGCATCTACCACTGTAACCTCTCCGTCCTTTTCCTGGTGTTTCTTCGGTTGCAAATCCAACCCTTTAAAAATTTTTCCAATGATGGTTTCAACTTCATTGCCTGACCAATCGCCACTATCATTTCTTATATTGGCGATAGCTTGTTGGTGCTGCATGCTTATTCTAACCAGCCGCGCGTCAATAGCAGCCATGGAAATGGTTTCACTTCCCTTGGGAATATCCGCTTGCTCATTCTCCGCCCGGCGGCGGCGCAGGGCCGCTATAGACGCAAAAAGTCCGACCATCAATTCTCTCCTTAAAATAAAATATTAGACGGATTGTATTACAGGAATATGAATATCCCTTAAAAAGGCTTGGAATTTATGTATTCTGATGCCGTATTAAGCTTGTAGCTGGCCTTACGCGCCGGAAATCTGCCCGATAGCGCTTGTGACCTTGGCGTAGTTATCCTGCGCCTGGCTGAGTTTTTCACGCTGTTCCTCGATAATTTCTTCCGGCGCGCCGGCGACGAAATCTTGATTAGACAGGCGCGCTTCAAGGCCTGCGATTTCCTTGGCCAGCCGGTCCGCTTGTTTGGACAGGCGCGCGGATTCCGCGGCGAAATCGATGAGACCATCCAAGGGTAACAGTAACAAACCGTCCGGCAGCGCCACTTGCGCTTCGCCTTTTTGTGGCGGGCTCGTGTCGAATTTGATTTTCTCCACCCGCGCGAGGCGGGCGATCATGGGGAAGGCCGTTTCCAATTCATGTTCCAGCGCATCCGACGCGCCGGTAACGCGCAGCGGAATTTGCGCCGATGCGGGCACGTTCAACGCCTGGCGCGCCGCGCGGATGCCGGAAATGACGGTAATCAGCGTATCAATTTTTTCGCGTGCGGCAGGCTGGTAAATATTGTCGGCGAATACGGGCCATGCGCGCGCGGCGAGCAGGCTGTCGGCGTCGAACATCTGGTTCCACAATTCCTCCGTCACAAACGGCATCATGGGGTGCAGCAAATGCAGAATTTGCGACAAGACCCACATCACCGTGCCGCGTGTTTCGTGTTGCGCGCTATGGCCTTCGGTTTGGAGCGCGGGTTTCGACAATTCGATATACCAGTCACAAAACTGGCCCCAGATGAATTGATAAAGCGCGTTCGCGGCGTCATTGAATTTATATTCCTCCAGCGCGGCGGTGACGCTTTGCGCGGTGCGCGCCAGGCTGTCGATGATCCATTGGTTGATCGGTTCACGCACGCTGATGGGATCGAATGAATTGTCATAAACACACCCGTTCATTTGCGCGAACCGCGCGGCGTTCCAGAGTTTGGTGGTGAAATTGCGGTAACCTTCGACGCGCTGTTCGGATAGTTTGATATCGCGACCCGCCGCCGCCATGGCGGTGAGCGTAAAGCGCAAAGCGTCGGCGCCGTAGCTGTCGATCAGCGACAGGGGATCAATCACATTGCCTTTGGATTTAGACATTTTCGCGCCGGTGGCATCGCGCACGAGAGCATGCATATAAATATCTTTAAACGGCACTTCACCCATGAAATACAGCCCCATCATCATCATCCGTGCGACCCAGAAGAAGATAATGTCGAAACCTGTAATCAAAAGACTGTTGGGGTAATACGTTTTTAAATCCTGCGTCTGTTCAGGCCAGCCGAGCGTGGAAAAAGGTCAGAGGCCAGATGAAAACCAGGTATCCAAAACATCATCATCACGCCGCAGTTTTTTGCCGCCGGCGAGTTTTATCGCTTCCTCTCCGCTTTTGCCGCCGAACCGGCTGGCGTTTTGCCTTCGTCGGATACGGTTGATTCAGCTTTTGATCCTAATTTTGACCCTAATTTTGACTTGGGCCTGGAAGACAGCCATAATGACCGCAACATGAGTCAGGATATTGATATCGACAGCATCATGACCGCCTCGAACTTTGTCCCCGCGCCCGCGCCGGCCGTAACGCTGCCCACCGACAGCATCATTTCCTCTGCCAGCGCCGATGCCGCCACGGCGGCTTTCGCCAAACTGAACCACGCCGCTGATACCCCCGCACCCGGCAGCGGCGCGCAACTATGGGTCGGCGCGCGCACGATCGAACAGGTCGTCGAAGACCTGATGCGCCCCATGCTGAAAACCTGGCTGGACCAAAATCTGCCTCGCCTGGTGGAACGTCTGGTCGAAAAAGAACTTGCAAGAATGGCGCGGCGGGCAGTAGATTAACGTTACATCCAACAACAAGGACAATTTATGACATTGGCATTATCATCTCCAAATACACAAATTACTCCTCGCATTGCATCCACTACGGGATCGC
>JABDAM010000020.1 GCA_013289145.1 Alphaproteobacteria bacterium
GTCATATAGCCGCCCTTTGCGGATTTAGAAGGAAATACATAAGGACTCCCCGGGAATTCCAATTCATTTCTATCTTTTATTTGTAATAGAAATTCTTTCGCACCATCACTTAAATGACGTTGCCTAGCATATGTCTTAAATTCAGATCGTTGTTTGGGCTGCCAAATAACAACTTCTGGCTTGTATAATCGGGGATACCTACTTCTAGATAAAATTCCAAATTCTTCCCATTTGGATTTTAACAATCTGGAAGGCCTGGAAGGGATTCCTGTCCAAAAAAGCAACTGAATAAAGTTTGCCTGTTGAGTAAATACTTTTTCCTTCTTAAGAATTTTAAAAAGTTCATCAAAATGCTTTGCTTCTAAAGTATAGCTTTGCCCAAAATCATTATGAGATTCTCTATAAGGTTCGATTTTATAGTTTTTAAAATCAAAATATAATTGACGAAAATTACTCGAAATTTGAAAGGCTATTGACAGCATAAATACTAAAAAAGTGCGTAGGTTTCTTTGTTGTCCCGGCCTATTATTTAAGATAGAAACTACAGAGAATATTTCATCTGCAGATAAAGTTTTTAATAGCCTTTTTCCTAAATCTTTGGGAAGGAATAAGTAATACCTTTTCAAGGTTTCATTTAAATAGTGAGATGATTTTGCAGACAATTTTTTAACTTCAATCGAAAGATTCGCTAGCTGATCCAAGCTTATTTCCTCAGTTTTTAATTTCCACTCGGCTAATATTTTTTCTTTGGTGCTTAACGGTTTTTGCTTCAACTTCCTGGGCGGTTTAATTCTATTAATTTCCCATGCCGCTAGCTTTCTTGCTATTCTTAATGACATATATTGAGCTTGGCCGATAGATATTCTAACTGTCTTGCCACTTCGATCGTTGAGTCGGATTGCAAAAGACTTCCCTTTTGTCTTGCCTCCCCACAATCTAATTCCAAATCCTTTTATTATTGTGTCTGGAATCCAAATTTCCCCAACTTCGGGAGGCTTTAATTGTTTGCAAAGCTTTGCAGTCAATCGTTGTCTTTTTGACATCGCAATATTCTGGCAGAATACTTTTACCTTAACAATTCCGCAACATCCCCCAACACCGCCCGCAACCCCTTCAATCTTACCCCCGCATCCTCCCAATCGCGCGTAATCACAATCTTCTGATCCGGCCGTAACTTCATATTCCCCGCGTGTTTTTGCATATAGGCGATCAGGCCGCCCACGTTCGGGAATTTGTCGCGGACGAATTGCAGGATGGCGCCCTTTGGCCCCGCGTCGACTTTGGCCACGTGGGCGCGGCGGCAGAGGGCCTTGAGCGTCATAACTTGCAGCAGGTTTCGTACCTCATCCGGCAGGGGGCCGAAACGGTCGCGCAGTTCGGCGGCGAAGGCGTCCATCTCCCCCTCCTCCACCAAATTCGCGAGGCGGCGGTAGAGCGACAGGCGCACATTCAAATCTGTGACATAATCTTCCGGAATCAAAACCGCCAGGCCGATGTTGATAACAGGCGATGTCGGTTCCGCCGCGCGTTCATTCGCGACGCCCGCCGCTTGCGCATCACGCACCGCGTCTTCTAGCATCTGTTGAAACAACTCAATCCCAACTTCTTTAATATGCCCCGACTGTTCTTCGCCCAGCAAATTCCCCGCGCCGCGCAAATCCAGATCGTGCGAAGCCAATTGAAACCCCGCGCCGAGTGTATCGAGCGACGCAATAATCTCCAGCCGCGCCTGCGCCGATTTCGCCAGCAACTGTTCGGGCGGCCACGTCAGATACGCATACCCACGCAACTTACTCCGCCCAATCCGCCCGCGCAGTTGGTAGAGTTGCGCGAGGCCATACAAATCCGCGCGATGAATAATCATCGTATTCGCGCGCGGGATATCGATCCCGCTTTCAATAATATGCGTGGCGAGGAGGATGTCGTACTTGCCGTCCACGAACGCCTGCATGCGGTCTTCGAGTTGCGTGGGGCCCATCTGCCCATGCGCCGCGATGGTTTTCAATTCCGGCACAATTTCCGCGAGCGTGCGTTCCATATCGGCGATATCGCTGATGCGCGGGCACACCACAAACGACTGCCCGCCGCGGTAATGTTCGCGCATGAGCGCCTCACGCGCCACGAGCGGATCAAACGCCATCGCGAACGTACGCACGGCCAGGCGATCCACCGGCGGCGTGGTGATGAGCGATAAATCTTTAATCCCCGAAAAGGCCATCTGCATCGTCCGTGGAATCGGCGTGGCGGTCAGCGTGATCACATGCACATTATTTTTCAGCGCTTTCAGTTTTTCTTTTTGCTTCACGCCGAACCGCTGTTCCTCATCCACAATCATCAGGCCGAGGTTTTTGAAACCGATCTCCGCGCCGAGCAGCGCATGGGTGCCGATGATGATATCAACTTTACCGTCGCGCAAATCCGTTTTAATTTGCTTCGCATCCTTCGCGTTCACGAGGCGCGACAGTTGCGCGATGCGGATGGGCAGCCCCGCAAACCGCTGCGAAAAACTCTGATAATGCTGCCGCGCGAGCAACGTCGTCGGCGCGCAAATCGCCACCTGCATCCCCGCCATCGCCGCGACAAATGCCGCGCGCAAAGCGACTTCGGTTTTTCCAAATCCAACATCCCCGCAAATCAACCGATCCGTCGCGCGGCCCGATAACAGGTCGCCCAGCACATCTTCAATCGCTTTCAACTGATCATCCGTTTCCACATACGGGAACCGCGCGCAAAATTCGTCAAACCCATGTTCCGGTGGCGCCAATGCCTCCGCCGTGTGGAGCGCCCGTGCAGCGGCGATTTTGATCAGCTCGTCCGCCATATCTTTCAGGCGTTTTTTGACTGCGGACTTGCGCGACTGCCACGCCGCGCCGCCGAGTTTATCCAGTCCCGCATCACCCTGCCCGAACCGCGTCAAAACATCCAGGTTTTCAACAGGTACATACAACCGGTCACCGCCCGAATATTCGAGCAGCAAACAATCATGCGCCGCGCCCGCGACGGTGATCGTCTCAAGCGATATAAATTTCCCAATCCCATGTTCCGCATGCACGACCAAATCACCCGGCTGCATCGCGGAAAGTTCCTGCATGAATTTCTGATTACTGCGCCGTTTCGGCGCGCGGACCAGGCGGTCGCCGAGGATGTTTTCTTCGGTAATTAAAATAATTTCTTTGGTGATAAACCCTTTTTCGATGGGTAAAACGGCATAAAAAATTTCCCCTCTCCCTGTAGGGAGAGGGTGCCCGAAGGGCGGGTGAGGGGAGATTTCAGGATTAGAAATTTCTTTGCCTGAAGAACTGTTTTTATTTACCACCCTCCCCTCATCCGGCGCTGCGCGCCACCTTCTCCCTACAGGGAGAAGGGAATTTTGCGCGAACGTCAAATCCGGTTCATGTTCGGAAAATAAATGCACCAATCGTTCCAATGAACCATCACTATATCCTGCCAGCAGAACAGACTTCCCTTCCGCCTGCCCCGCGCGAATAAACTCTGCCGCCGCATGAAACACATGCGCGCCGCGTTGTGAACGTGCCTCGGCAAAACTGGGTAACGGGCGAATAAATTCCGTATCAAACGGATCCGTCGCGGCGGCATCGCGTTTTTCAATCGCAGCGGAAAAATCCTTTTCATTCAAATATAGTTGTGCAGGCGGCAAAGGCCGGTAAACCGCTCCGCTTTTGCCCAAAAATTCCTGACGCGCGGCGTAGTGATCCTGCACATGGCGCGACCATTCGTTTGCGGCGACTTCCCATTGGTGATCGAGCGTGACAGCACAGCCACCCGGCAAATAATCAAACAACGTCGCCGTATGATCATAAAACAGCGGCAGCCAATGTTCCATGCCGGGGAATGGGCGGCTTTCGGAAATGGTTTCATAAACCGGATCTTTCAATGCGGCGGAGCCGAACAGTTCACGGTAACCCGTGCGGAACCGCGCAATCGTTTCCGACGTCAACATCACTTCCCGCGCGGGGATCAGTTTAATTTCATCCACCGCCAATACGCTCAACTGCGTAATCGGATCAAAGGTTTGAATCTTTTCAATCTCATCACCGAACATGTCGATACGCATCGGCGTTTCAGCATCCGAAGGGAACAAATCCACAATCCCGCCGCGTATCGCGTATTCGCCCACTTCGCGCACCGTGGACGCGCGCGTATAGGCATTGCCTTCCAGATAATTCTGAATGTCTTTAATTGCCGCGCGCCCGCCAGCCCGTAGAACCAAGCCATGCCCGCGCAACATATCCGGCGGCATCAGTTTTTGCATGACGGCGTGGATGTTGGTGATAATCAACGTCGGCGCATTATCCACATTCAACAAATTCACCAGCGCCGCCACGCGCGCGCCCATAATATCTACCTTGGGCGAAGCCCGATCGTACGGCAAACAATCCCACGCATCAAATGCCACCACCCGATATTCCGGCCGGAATTGCGCCATGAGCACCGCCAGCGGCTGCATCGCTGCTTCGTCCGCGGTGATGTGCAGATGCGCACCCGCCGCCGGTAAGTGCCAGGGGAGATAATTTTCGGAAAACGGCAACTTTTGCATTGAAGTTATTTAGGCTGCCGTGCGGCAATGTTCCAGGAATTTTTGCAAGGCGGATGTTACCAGTTCTGGCGCGGGCGCTGCGCGGCCGCAATACCAATCATACAAATCCGGATCGTTTTCGGACAGCATATCGGCAAATTGCGCCAGTTCATCCGCTGTGAAATCCGCCAGGTGCGCGTCCGCGAATTGCCCCATCAACAAATCCATCTCCCGCGTGCCGCGATGCCAGGCGCGGAAACGGAGTTTGCGCCGAAATGCTTCAATGTTTTCCATCAGTATACCAATATCACAGAAATTCTAAAGTTTTTCCATATTTTTCATATATTTGTAACAAAAATATGTTATTTTTCTATATGAACAATAAGGAGACTTGATGATGTCTGATGATTTAAATAATAACCGCGACCCCGGATTGATCGGTGAGGTTCCCGAAATAGGAGTTAGTTTTTATGGAACAAACAAGGCTAACGATCTGTTTTTGCAAACGGGCGGAATTATAAACACCCTAATGGGAGCCTTTCACGCGGCTGCAGGGACCTCAGCCCAGCCTCCTTCTGCAACTGTGCTTCGTAATAAGGGGCGTTTCCCTGATATATATGACCCGTCTAAGGCACCTTCACCACCACAATAAATTCTTTTGCATCAAAAATAACGCTACTTTTTTTGTTGCTCGGCTATGATATTTGATAAGTATCAGTTAAAAATTATATGTGATTAAATCGGGCGCCCCTGATATTCTCTTTCCGCTTTTTACCGAACTGCGCTATGTCCGCGGTGTCGGCCCGGCGCGGGAGAAGATGCTGGCGCGGCTGGGGCTGCGGCGGCGGGTGGATGTGTTATTTCATTTGCCCACGGGGATTGTGCAGCGCAAATTGCTCAAAGATTTATTGGGCGCGCGTGAGGGCGAAGACATCATTATCCCCCTCACCGTCGAGCAATTTTTGAAACCGCCCAAACGCGGCCAGCCGACGACTATTCAATGCGTGGATGACAGCAAAATTCCAATCGAGCTGGTTTATTTTAATGTCAAAGGCGATTGGCTGCCGAAACTGTTCCCCATCGGCGCGCGGCGCTGGGTGGTGGGCAAAGTCGAAATGGGCGCGGCGCGGTGGCGGATTATTCATCCGGATAGTATCACGCCGACGCAGCCGACAGCGCATGCGATTGAACCCGTTTATCCGCTTACGGCGGGTATAGCCAATCATTACATGGTAGAATTGACGCGCGGCGTGCTGGCCGAAGCGCCCGCCCTGCCCGAATGGCATGATGAGCATTTGCTGCGGCAACGTGCATGGCCGGATTGGCGCGATGCATTAAAAGTTTTGCACGAACCGGCCAGCGAAGCCGATCTGCAAAAATCGGACGCTGCCCGCGACCGCCTCGCCTATGATGAAATTTTGGCGCAACAATTGGCCTTGGCGATCATCCGCCGCGCGCAGAAAAAACAGCCGGGCGTGGCGATGCCGCCGGGCGGGTTGCGCGGGCAAGTGTTGGCGGCGCTTCGCTTTCAACTGACCGAACAACAGCAAAAAGTGATCGCGGAAATCGACGCGGATATGGCACAGCCGGAAAAGATGCGCCGCTTGCTGCAAGGCGATGTCGGCAGCGGCAAAACGATTATCGCCCTGCTCGCCATGTTGAACGCGGTCGAGGCTGGGCGGCAGGCGGCCATTATGGCGCCCACGGAAATTCTGGCGCGGCAGCATGCGCAAACCTTGGCGCCGATTTTGGAACGGTTAAAAATTAAGTTTATTACTTTGACGGGACGTGATACGGGCAATGACCGCGCGGAAATTTTGCAAACCATCGCGAATGGCGGCGCGCAAATTATTATCGGCACGCACTCGCTGTTTCAGGATGGCGCGAATTTCAAAGACCTCGGCCTGATCGTCATTGATGAACAGCATAAATTCGGCGTGCATCAACGCATGAAGATCACGCAAAAATCGCGCGGCACGGATATGCTGGTGATGACAGCCACGCCCATTCCGCGCACGCTGGCGCTGACGGAATATGGCGATATGGATGTTTCACGCCTGCTGGAAAAACCGCCTGGGCGCAAACCGTGTGATACACGCCTGGTGCCAATGGGCCGTATCGATGAAGTTGTCGCGGGCATCGGCCGGAAAATCGCGGCGGGCGAGCAGGTTTACTGGATTTGCCCGCTGGTGGAAAAACATGAAGTCCTGCGCCTGACCGCCGCCGAGGAGCGCGCAGAAATGCTGGAACGCTATTTCCCCGGCCAAGTCGCGCTGGTGCACGGCCAGATGCCGAAACGCCAGCTCGATATCGCCATGTCGGGCTTTGTGCGCGGCGAAGCGAAGATCCTGGTATCCACCACCGTCGTCGAAGTCGGCGTGAATGTGCCCGCCGCGACGGTGATGGTGATTGAACATGCCGAGCGGTTCGGCCTCGCCCAGCTGCATCAATTGCGCGGCCGCATCGGCCGCGGGGATTTGCCCGCGACGTGTTTGCTATTGTTCGCCACGCCGCTGGGCGAAATGGCGGAGGCGCGTTTGCAAATGATGAAGAGCACCGACGACGGTTTCCAAATCGCCGAAGAAGACCTGCGCCTGCGCGGCGCGGGTGAGTTTATGGGCACGCGCCAGTCCGGCGATCCGGCCTTTCGCCTCGCCACCCTGACGCAAGCCAATGCGTTCCTGGAAATGGCGCGCGACGATACGGAACTCTTCCTGCAACGCGACGCAGAATTGGCGACCCCACGCGGCCAGGCGCTCCGCACCCTCCTCTACCTGTTCGACCGGCATGAAGGCGTGCGGTTGCTCAGGGCAGGTTGAAAAATTAACCCGGTAATCCAGGCGTAATAGCACGCTGAATTTGCGTTACCGCCCGATGCGGAAGACGTCGGCCGAACTTTCTTTTCAATTCCAAGCTGCGCAGGGCTTTTCGCAGTTCCCCCGTAACCGGAGTATCTAGCCAATTTAACTCTTTTTGTATGCGTCTTTCCAACCCTTTGATGGAAACGCCAAATTTAAATATGTCGTCCTGCACAGGCATCTGGCCCTGAGGTGTATAAATCTCCTCAAGTTCTCGGTTAATCTGTCGGACCTCCCAGTCGGAGCCAGAAGTCCACGATGAAGACCTCCTGGTTAAGCCTGTTTCATAATCGGTCGTCTTAGACGGAAGTTTTTTGTCCAATTCCGCTTCATGTTTGCGCAAAAAATCCCCGGTAATTCGGAAACCGTCACCGGCCCGCACAGAAGCATCACCCAACATGAAACCAAATATTCCTGCCATTCCCGCAGCAATCGGAAATTCGCCATCTCTTCGCTCTGCATCCTGAAGGGCTTCCGCAAAAGCCTCAGCAGAATCTTTTGGTTTTAATTGAGAAGAAAACTTCCAGCCATTTCGTTCTAATCGATATAAAGAAACCAAAAATGTCGTGGCGCTGGCATCAGTCGTCATTTCACCAACCATATTGACGAAAGCCTTCGCTGCATCCTGACCGATTTCGGTCTTAATCCCTTTGTAAATCATTTCAATCAATTTGGAGTCTAAATCACCCGAATTATTGCCTCGCCCGGAATAATATTCCGGCCTGGCAGACATCCGTCTATCGGTATATTTATAGATGATATCATGTGCTGAGATTGTTAAGATTTGGTTTTCCATAGCGACTATCTCCTAAGGTTTTGTAGTATGGGCTAAATGGTTAATCCAAGATTAGCGCACCCCGGCGCGCTATTGCAAATTATTTTTTTACTTTCATGACTGTTAAGGGCGCGGGTTATAGCGGGCCGGATAAAGCGTTTATTTCAGCCAAACGATTGTCTCGGTTCCTATAGGCTTTCAGCTTGCCTGAAAAAGCTAGATATATCGGCAAATTGAGCGCCGTCACACAAAAAATAGAGGGCGCAGCGTAATAAAATGGATTTTGTAACTTCATCGATCTGCTCGTAAAGCTATTACATGCCTGGCGAGGCAGATTTAATAGCGTTTCGCGTTATCGCAACTGTAGAATATGGAATGCTTCTATGGCCACTTGCGGCGCGATTCAGATCACTTAATATTTTTTTCTTGCGTTTGGTGCCTAAAACCTTCGTATTTTTTAATAACTGTGTTTGTCTTCTTACAGCTTCACGTAAATTAAGAGACGTATTTTGCCCGGCATATAGCCATTTTACGGACCATAATATCTGCATTTGTTCTGCACATGATGGCTTTCCGTTGGCGGCATTCCGAACAACGGTTTGCATTTCGGGAGATAAATAATCCAACTTTTCTGGCACCGTTGCCCCTCTCGCGATTAAAAGCTCTACAATCGGAGCATTATCCATTAACGACATCGCAAGCTCAAGAGGCGTGCGTTTTTGATTATAAGCCTCGGCGTTAACATCAGCCCCTTGCTCAAGCAAGAATTTTACAACTTCGGTACGCCCAAGAAATGCTGCTTCATGCAGTGGCGTCTCCCCCATCGAGTTTTTTTCATTAATTAACTCTTTAGAATAGCGCAGCCAATAGCGTACTGTCTCCAAATCGCCATGGGATGCGGCGTAATGTATTGATGGTAGCACTGACCCGCCCGTGGGAGGCGTTATAGATGTACCATCAGTACTGATAGCCATAACTTGAGTCCGACCATTTTTGCCGCCGAATTCCATTAGCCTTTCATAATAACCAATGCGCTGGCCTGTGCCCTTGGCTGCAATAATCCCGCTATGCGCCCACCCGATCTCAACATTGTCTATGCATGATCCGAGTGGAGTCGCCACCCCTTCCCAGGTCAAGAGAAAATGATTTTTTTGCTCTGCAGCGGTGCGCCCAATGATATTTTTGGCCACAGCCAACATATCTTTTCCCATTTTTATCTCCCAATAAATTTAATTTCAGAGAGTTGAGATTAGCATATTTTAGTCTTTAAACAAAATTATTTTTTACTTTCATCGTTTGAAATTCAGGCCGATTCCTCAAGCGCCGCATCCGGCCGCTTAACCAAGCCCAGCGTCACCACCATTTTCAAGCCCTCTTCCACCGTAATATCCGTCGCAATAACCTTGCTGCGCGGCAGGGTGATTAAATGCCCCGTCGTCACCACCGGCCCCAAAGGCACGAAGACAAAAATCATTTCCTCTTTGCTTTCGCTGGCCGGAAAACGGTCGGCCGCGCCGGTGACGAAGCCCAGCATATATTGTCCCTTTTGCGGGAATTCGATGTAAACCACTTCGCGGAAACTTTGGCCTTTTTCGGACAAAACTGAATCCAGCACCTGTTTAATGCCGCCGTAAACGCCGTTGATCAGCGGCACGCGCGCCATGAAACGGTCCCAAGCGCGCAAGAAATAACGCCCAAAGAAATTCGAAATAAACGCGCCGATCAGCGTCAAGCCGGTGAAGGTCACAATCAAACCCAGACCAGGGATCTGCATGCCGAACAACACTTCGGGTTCCGCATCGTGGGGCAGCAAATGTTTCAATATATCATCGGTAAAAGAAACGACCGCCCAAACCAGCCAGATGGTGATAATGATCGGCGCAGCGGACAGCACGCCCGTAAGGAACCATTTGCGCACCATATAGGCCGGCGTTTCGCCGTTGATGAACCACCGTTGGTTCGCATTATTACTGTTGTAGAGCGGTATCGTCTTTTTCGGGGTAGGCATGCGGGCGCGATACTGCCCGGCCATGCATAAATAAGCAAGATGGGATAAACAGCCTGGGATACGCCAAAGCATAACTTGAATTCTTAGCCGTTTTTCTATATAGCAATGTAATATATTTGAGGGAGAAATCATGACCAACACCGGCATTCCAGAAGCCCCGCGCGCGCTTGACCCAAGTCAGACTTTTGATGCGCTTGTAACCTGGGTGTGTGACCTTGCGGTTCAAAAAAACATCCCTGGAATATTAATCGGCATCAGCGGCACGGATTCAATTCTGACTTTTTTAGTTTGCGCGAAGGCGTTCGAACAACTCGGCAAGCCAGAACGTGTGATGGGGGTTCATTTTGGCCCATCTTGGCCGCCGTCAGACAATGATTTCAACGAATTTACCAAAAATAATTCCGACCTGGGAATTGTCACGCCGGAAGACATGCGCGCGCGGTGGCCCAATAACCCTTGGACGATATCTTCTGATGTTATGCCTTGGTTAATGGAACAGGCGCCGGAAGCCCAATTGCATATTATCAGTGATGTTAATTATAGAAGCGACGCAATCCGCTGGGCCGAACTCAGAGATATTGCTATTTTCGGTCCAGAAAAAAATAAATTTCAGCCAGGCATCAGTCCGCTCAGCATGAAAAAAGACCGTCAATTGCAACCAGATCAACAGCTCTGGGTCGCCGGGACAATGAATAAAACGGAACAGGTTTTAGGCACCTACAGCAACGCATCTTATGGCACCAGTATTCAGCCGCTGGTTAATTTATGGAAAAGTGAAGTGTTGCAAATTTGCGCATCCTAGGACGTGCCGGAAATCGCTATCAAGAAAAGTTGCGAAGCAGATTGCGAATGCGGCCGATTGGATTATATCGCGGCTTTTATCAAAGAAGTGGATTGGATTTTAATGGCAAGAGAGGGAATTTTATCGCCGGAATATCCTGCAAATAATATGCCTTCCCGCCGCCTGGAAAGCCTAACCGATGGAATTGATAATCAACTGAAACTGACAGGATATAAAAAAGAAATCCCCTATATGCCAACCCCAGATCAAGGCGCCGTCCCAGCCAATCCGCCGCGATATGTTCTTCAGCCATGACCCCATCTGCCCTGCACCCTATTAATCAAGAAGATATAGAGGCGGCTGTCCAGGCAATCAAATATGGCGGCGACGCCAAAACGATTACAAAGGTTATTCCAGGCATTTTGGAACAGCCCAGCCCTGCGGCAGCCCATGAATTGGTGTGTGCCGCCTCACCAAACAGAAATGCATGGCTGCCGGAAGCATTAATGCTTTTCAATACTCCGGGCCTTTCCCCCATACAGTTGCGCGAAATGACCGCTGCTGTTTTTTTTCCTGTGGCGGCATTGGAAACGTCTGAGGCAGACACCCTGGCGCGGTGCAGCGCGCAGCTGGGAACATACGGCTTTTCATTTCCAAAATGGCGCTATTTGACACAGGGTGTGAATGGCGTATCCATGATCGAACATTATGGAATGCATCGTTTACGGCGTGAAACGGATGTCCGTGATCCTGCATTGCGCGACCCGGACCGTGATTTATTCGGCGCTGGTTTTATCCTGAACGAAAATTCCTGGTATATCGAATATCGCCGCGCTTATCTCGTTTGCGCAAATTTGTCCGCAGAAAATCCAGTCACCCTGATTATTCGCAACAATTCTTATTTCTATGGCCGCGACCGTTTGCCTGTCCCGGTTTTGATTTCCTGGGCCGCAACTTCCCCTGACGAGCTGGAAAATCTTTCTCCTTCTGATTTTTCCAATGATCGGCGGTTTGTAAAATGGCAAGATATCGCCAACGTTATACCGGAACTGCCCCTATCCGAAAAAATAAGCAGGATTGAAAATGCAGTTAATTTCCTTTCCAACTTTGATCGTCAACTCATGGCGTGGGTGTTTGAACCGGATGGCGGCCTGCCGCATCTTTCGGATTTTCTTAAATCCAGGTCAGCAGCGGGCGCGCCACCGATATTTATGAGCGAGGCCGACCCAGCCATGCCGCCATGGTTTCCTCAATCCGTTTTACCTGTAACACCGGAGCTGCTTGATGAACTATCCAATCAAAACCCACCCGGCGCGCTAATCCTATTGACAGGCCAAAATGGAGATTTGCCGATACGCCCCGCCGGCAATCAAACTCCGCCACCCGCGCCAACATCTATTGCTTTATAATAATGAAAACTGGTGATCGCGGTGGGATTCGAACCCACGACCTACTGATTAAAAGTCAGTTGCTCTACCGGCTGAGCTACGCGATCGGAAGCGTTGGATTTAAGGGAATCTATCCGCCGCGTCAATGAAAAATACTGCTAATTCCGCAGGAATAATCACATCCCTGGCGCGGCAAAATCCTTCGCATATCCGGGCAAACGTTGAAACGCACCCGGATTGCTTTCTTTTATCCCGTTAAACGCCTGTCTTCTAAGATATTGATCCTGAAAGGTCACCAATGGCATTCTAATCGCGTCGGACTTAAAAACTTCCGCCAATTCTGGATTTTTGTCCAATGTTCCCGCCACAAAACATAATGCGCCAAAACCTATGTCGGAGCCTATAACGCACATCTCAACACATGCCTGCGCCACGCCGAATGTGATCTCCCTGGCCGAAACGCCTTTTTCAGTATAGTGGCTGAGAAGCGTTGCAAACTCACCTTTCTTACCGTTCAGGCTGTGATTAATCGCCTCATCAAGCGGCGAATGCAACGCTGCCAGCTGATGTGCTGATGCGATGGCCAAAAATCCGGTTACATCATAAAAAATATCATTTTGCATTGATGACACTTATATCTCCCGCGCGTCTTATTGTCGTGCAAGATGGCATACGGGGCCCGGGAAAAGCAATTTATATTTACAAGCAAAGAAATTTTGTTTATGTTTTGTTCTATAGGAGATTCGCCCATGCTGACCCCGCAACAAAAGAAACTATTGGAATTCCTGTCCGCCCGCGCGGCCGTGGGCGCGACGCCCTCGTTTGAGGAGATGATGACGGCCATGGAACTGAAATCCAAATCCGGCGTCCACCGCCTGATTACGGGGCTGGAGGAGCGCGGCTATATCAAACGCCTGTTTAACAAGGCGCGGGCGATTGAGATTTTGCGCCCTGCCCTGGACTCTCTCAAAGCTGTGGCGGCGGAGTTTATTCAGGTGCCGCGTTACGGTTTCATCGCGGCCGGAACGCCGATTGAGGCGATATCATCAGTCCATGAACATATCACTATCCCCGCCAAAATGCTGGGCAAAGGTACACACTACGCGCTGACGGTACGCGGCGATTCGATGATTGAGGCTGGAATTCTGGAAGGCGACCTGGTTTTGATCGAACAAACCGAACAAGCCCGCAAAAACGAAATCGTCGTCGCCCTGGTGCGCAAGGAAGAGGCGACGTTGAAATACTATGAACCCAAAGGCCAACAGACCATCCTCCGCCCCGCCAACGTGAATTATCAGGAACAGATTTACCCAGCGCGCGAAGTGGAAGTCCAGGGCCGGTTAAAGGCTGTATGGCGTCAGTATTAATAGCCCATATATAAGAATCCCTTCTCCCTATAGGGAGAAGGTGGCGCGCAGCGCCGGATGAGGGGAGGTTGAAGGATAAGGGATATAGGTTTCATCCTAAACCCTCCCCTCACCCCAAAATACTAAGCTCGTCGTTTCACTCCTCACTAAGCATTTTGGCCCTCTCCCTACAGGGAGAGGGGGAAATTTCAAGAGATATAAACTAGGCGGCAATAGGCTGTTTATTAACGCGTTGGTCCAGCCAGGCTTTTGCCTCCACCTCCTCACCCGCTTCGAAAACTTTAACATCGGGATGCACAAAGATACGCGCCATCCCGGCCAGCCAGTGGTGCCAGGCATGCCCAGCCAGAATAGCGATCTTTTCAATTTTGCCCTGATGATCTTTGATAAAATTCAGATGCTTTTCGAATGCTTCAAGATTTTCCCAGCCGTCAAATTGCGTGGCATCCACAAGCAACCGGATTTCGCCATATTGCTGAATAATCGTATCCACCTGCGGCGCAATGTGCTGAAAATCTCCGGCTTTTAATTTCTGCGGCACCGCCACGCGCAGCAGATTGGTTTCAAGATTGATGCTAAGCATGGCCTTCTCCTAATACCAGTTTCAAATCTGAATCGGTTATTTCACAATTATGGATTGCGTTCTGTTTGATAAAGATTAAATCAAACCCATGCGCACCATGGTTTTTTCCGCCCCCAACGCTCACGTGGAATTTTTCACGGACGGCCTTCAGGAACTCGTCACCGCCATTACCGCGCGTGTGGATGAACATGCGGCCGAGCAGGAAATCACCGCCTATTTTGAAACGCCGCCGGATTATGCCGAAGTCACGGCGCGCCTGGCGTTGCTGGCGCAATTGGTGAATATTTCGGCTCCGACCGCGCGGTTTAATGATCTGCCCCAAACTGATTGGCTGACGCATGTTTATCGCGGGTTGCACCCTTTGCAGCTCGGCCGGTTTTATGTTTACGGATCACATAGCGCCGCGGTGCCGCCCGCCGGGGCCATTCCAATCCAAGTCGACGCCGCCACCGCATTCGGCAGCGGGCATCACGCGACCACGGCGGCCTGTCTGATCGCTTTATCAGACGTGGCGCAAAATAAAAAACCCAAACGCATGCTGGACCTTGGCTGCGGCTCCGGCATCCTCGCCATGGGCATGGCAAAATTATTCCGCCGCAAGGTTCTGGCGCTCGACATCGACCCAGAGGCCGCACGCGTCACCGCGCGCAATGCCGAAATCAATCAATGCGCGAAATTCGTGCGCGCCGGCGTGGGCGGATCGGACAGTCCGATATTAAAACGCGGCGCGCCGTATGATTTGATCATGGCGAATATCCTGGCGCGGCCGCTTACATTAATGGCGCATGAAATCACGGCGGCGCTGGCGCCGGACGGCGTGATTATCCTCTCGGGCCTTTTGACAAAACAAGAAGCCATGGTCATCAGCGCCTATCGCGCCCAAGGCCTGCGCCTGATCAAATCCGTGCGGCGGGAGGAATGGTCCGCGCTAATTCTTAAACGCCAAGCTTGTGGTTATCTGACTTAAGCTGGGTTTTAAATTCAGCAATTTCAGCTTTGGCTTTTTTCTCGGCTGTTTCTATGATAGTTCGCTTAACTACCCAATCAGCCATTCTGCACATACAACCGCGTCTTTTGGTATAGCTAATAATCTGTTCCCTGGTTTTGCGGTAGTCTTTCATGCTATCCTCTGAATCCGTATCAACTTTATAGGCCGCCTGGGTGAGTTCGAGGCCTCCCATAAAACGCATAAGCGCTTCACCAAAGAAATAAGCAATTTTGGTATCTAAAAACCGATCAGTTAAACGGTCTTTGAAACTATCTTTCTGTACTTGCATATCTGCCTCCGGATTATCTCATATTGGCTGAACCACAGCCCTTTCAAGTATCTTAATACTTTCGCGGTAAAAAGGTCAAAGTAAATAAATACTTTCATAGCTCCATCGATTTTTTTCCAGGAATCTCATATAGTTGGAGCATGATCGACGCCTTATCTGTCCTGCGAAATTGGCTCACCGCACATGACGTGGACGCCTTCATCCTGCCGCGCGGCGATCGGTATTTGGGTGAATATGTCGCGCCGTGTGATGAAATGCTGGCGTGGCTGACGGGGTTTACGGGGTCAGCCGGATTTGCGGTCATGACGGAAAAATCCGCGTGCCTTTATACCGATGGCCGTTACCAAACCCAGGGCGCGCAGGAATTAAAAGGCACAGGCTTCACGCTCCGCCATTCCGCGCGGGATAAATGGGATGAAGATCTGGCGGCGGAATTTCCGGGCGGCGGCAAAATCGCGTTTGATCCATGGCTCCATTCCATTGATTGGTTCCGGCAGAATGACAGTAAATTAAAGGTGAAACATTTTCATTTGCACGCGCTGGCGCATGACCCGATTAATGAATTGTGGCAGGACCGCCCTGCTCCGCCCACAGCGACGGCGGAAATCCATCCCATCCAATACGCGGGTGAAACCAGCGCATCCAAATGCAAACGCCTGGGCGAAAAGTTGTTACAGGAAAATATCCTGGCTGAAGTTATCAACGATCCGACTTTGGCCGCGTGGCTGTTTAACCTGCGCGGCCGCGATGTGCCGCATATTCCGATCGCGCAGGCACGCGGGATTTTATACGCGAACGGCGAAGCGGAATTATTTATCGCGCCGGAAAAGATTTCAGACGCGCTGCGCGGCGAGTTGGAAAAACATATCACGATCGCCGCGCCGGGTGATTTGGCGGAATCGATTGCGGCTTTGCATAATAAATCCGTTCGCTTGCCCGGCGGGCAGACACCCTATGCGCTGTTGCAAATGGCTGAGCATGCCAAAGTTACCGTGGACACCGGCGCCAGCGTGATCGCTCCCGCACGGGCGATTAAAAACGATGTCGAAATCGCCGGTATGCGCTTGGCCCATCAGCGCGATCATAATGCGTTGACGCGTTTATTTTCCGGCTTGGCGGGTTTGTCTGCGGGCGGCATGACCGAAGCCGAACTGACGAAAACCATCGCCGCAGCCCGCGCCGGGCAAGCGGATTATGTGGATGAAAGTTTCCCCGCCATCGTCGGGTGGCAGGGCAATGGCGCGATTGTGCATTACCGCCCGCCAGAATCCGGCAGCGCGGAAATCGTGGGCGACGGAATTTTATTAGTCGACAGCGGCGGGCAATACCGCTGCGGCACGACGGATATCACGCGCACCTTTGCCGTCGGCACGCCCACGGCGCGGCAGCGCGAAATTTACACGCGCGTGTTAAAAGGACACTTCGCCATCGCGCGCGCGCAGTTTCCGGTTGGCACCACAGGCGCTCAACTCGATGCGCTGGCGCGGCAATATTTGTGGGAGATCGGCCTGGATTACGATCATGGCACAGGCCACGGCGTGGGCAGTTTTTTATCCGTGCATGAAGGGCCGCAAAGCATTTCCAACCGCCCGAACACGACGGCGCTGCAACCCGGCATGATTTTATCGAATGAACCCGGCTGTTACCTGCCTGGTGAATTCGGCGTGCGGATTGAAAATCTGATTTTGGTCGCGCCAACAGATCGCGCGAATTTCCTGAAGTTCGAAACCCTGACGCGCGTGCCCTATGATGAAGCGCTGATTGATCGCGTATTATTAACGGCACAGGAGTTAAAGCAGTTGAATGATTATCAGGTTTGGGCGAAAAAATCCTAAAGTTCCCTTCTCCCTGTAGGGAGAAGGTGGCCGAAGGCCGAATGAGGGGAGGGTGACGGGGGAGAGATTAGTTCTCATTCTGAAGCCTCCCCTCACCCAGCAAATGCTAAGCTCGCTTCGCTCACTAAGCATTTGCGTCCCTCTCCCTACAGGGAGAGGGGAACTTTATGGGTATTCTGATTGACTTTTAATTTACTCATTCGTTAATTTAATGACGAGAGGTTTCCATGAACATCAGAACCGCATTCCGTATTTTAAGTTTTTCCGCCATCGCTGCCCTAGCCGCCGGTTGCGGCGGGAAATTGAACGAGGCGGAAAAAGTTGGGATTATCAATAACCCCAATAATCCGACCGGCGCGGCCGTCCGCAATCCGCAACCGACCCAGCCCGCGCCGATCCTTTCCGCAGAACCTAAATAAAAGCCCCCAAATAAAAAGGCGGCCGCAAATTTTGTTTGGGCCGCCTTCTTGTGAACTTCTGAAAAACTAGAAGCCTTCACGTTCGCGTTTTTTGCGCGCCATTTTGCGCGCGCGGCGGACGGACTCTTCTTTTTCACGCAATTTGCGCAGGGAAGGTTTTTCGTAATGCTTGCGCAGCTTCATCTCGCGATAAATGCCTTCGCGTTGCATTTTCTTTTTCAGGACACGGAGCGCTTGCTCAACGTTATTGTCCCTTACGGCTACTTCGATAATGGTAATCACCCCTTCCCGGCTGAACTCTCAAACACGGCTTTGCCTGCCTGAGGAAGGGTCCGTTTACCCCACTTATCAGGGAAAAGCAAGAAACTTTGTCTCTTATTTCCTTGACAAACCAAAGACAGACTTGCCATAACCGCTGTATGTCTAATGACCTAACACCTGAAAACGACAGATCTGCCCAAATTTTCCTTATTGGCCGGGAGCAAGCTGATATTATCAGCGCATACGCGCATAGGGTTGTCCAGCTTAAACGAGCCCAAGCATTATTCGCGCAGTGGCGGCCAGAGCATTCTGATTTTTGTGTTACTTTCATGGGAGAGAAAATATTTAATTTCTCCCCTAGAGATTATTGCTTTTTGCGAGACACTATAACTGAAATACCACTGAAGATTATTCAAGACTTAAATTTCGCATTACGTCCCCGATTAGGAGAAGAAGGACTACTAGATCTTTCCCCAACCCTATGTGAATTCATAAGTCAAAATCCCACACAGGATCCTATGGCAGCAGGTGAGTTTCTTGATAGCATAGCTAACGATGACGATCGCAAAATAATGCAACGCATCATCAATATTTTATTACATGATGTAACTGATCCGGTGTATGAGAACTCTTTGTTCCTCTTGGCGCATCATGTACACACGAATGCAGGGATGGAAGATGATCCGGATCTCGGCAACTCTAGAATAGATGGGTATTTGCAAGCCCCCGGCGCCATCTTCCCCGATGAATTGGAAATCCTTGAAGAACTTAAATTAGTTGCCGCTAAAAAAGTCTATTCTGAAATGCCGGATAAAGAGCGTCATGTATTTTCTTTATTAACTAAAAAATCCACTGCTGATGAAATAGAACCTAATGATTATAGATTAATCGAACTTCTTGTTGGCGAAGAGATATCTGCATTTATTCCGATAAGCGAAGACCTTCCCGGCCGGATTCTCACCTTGGTGAATTTATATTCTGTGTGTGAACGCTTGGACTTCCGCGGCGCGCTTACGGGGATGCATTCTGAAAATTATGAAACTTTGTGCGCATTAATCGGTGAGATGCCAGATGAGGGAATTGAAACGTTATGCCGTGTTATGAGTGGCGGGCCATCACTTTCCGATTTAGACAAAAAAATGACTAGGCTGATAAGTGTAAATGATACTTCATTTGGTTTCTATTTCTCTGAATTGGCGCGGTATAGTAATTCAAAGCTGATACACATCCAAGAAGATGGTAAACCCCAGCCGCCGCCGCCGATTGAAGAGCGTCATCGGCCAGAACCTCCGCCAGGGTAAAATTTGCTCAAGCGTTAGGCTTGAGGCAATTCTATGTGCCGTGTATATCTCGTTTGGTGATTACCGCTCCAAAAAACAAACTGCTTTTCGTCCTGTTAAAAAATGTGCCCGCGCACGGCTGGACGGATGAGGCTTTGCGCCGGACGGTTGGCAAAGGTGTGACGCTGGCGGATTTGATGGTGGCGTTTCCGGCGGGAATTCCGGACGCCCTGCGCGCTTTTGCGGATTGGGCTGAGCGTGAAATGCTGGCGCAGCTGGGGAAACATAAACTCATACAATTGCGTGTGCGCGACCGGGTTAGGTTGGGCGTGCAGTTATGGCTGGAGGTTATGGCGCCGCATCGTGAGGCCGTCCGGGCGGCAATGCGCGACGCCTGGCAGCCCGGGCGGGCGGTTTTGGGGCTGAAAAACCTGGCGCGGGTTTGCGATACGATCTGGTATGAAGCGGGCGACCATTCGACGGATTTCAATTATTATACCAAGCGCGGATTGCTGGCCGCCGTGTTTGGTTCGACATTAATATTTTGGTTGCAAGACGAGTCTGAAGAATTTGAAAAGACGCAAGAATTCCTTTCCGATCGCATTGATAATGCGATGCAGATCGGCAAGCTAACCGGACAGGTTAAGAACCTGGGGCAAATCATTGCCAAGGCGAAGGATTTATCTTCGCTGGCGGAGATTTTGCCGCGCCGCGCGTGATTTGTTGTTTTCCTGTTAAGTCATTGAAATACCTCAACAGTGCTGTGGGATATCATGGGACGTTTTCGCGGGTGAGAGGTTGATGAAAGAGGAAAAAAGTATCCCCGGGGTTACTTTGAGGCCGGGATTTGGTTGGTCTTGCGGATGATGTTTCAGCGACGTTTTAAACCGCTGCCCCACCCGCACCCCATGCAGCCTCGGTTGCATGAGTTAAGCTTACCCAAACCATAACACCACGCCAGCTGGACGGGGCATTACAGTATGAATATATACCTAAACTAGGAATAAAGTCAAGAAGTATTTTTCCCCTCTCCCTGTAGGAAGAAGGGAATAAGACGCATACGCACTTGGGCTCTGGCGGAACCGCAGACCCCGGACAAACCCGGGGGGTATAGGGATAAGGGCTAAAGTTCCTATTTTTTGACAACAGAAGCCTCTATTTCCTTCAAATTAAGAAAACTCTACCTAATCACCTAGAGGTGGCAGCCGCCGCGTAGGGTGCTTCGTGGGCAGCATGACCCAAATTTCTTTTCCTGTTGCATTGAAAAAACTTGACTTTTCGGAGTCAAAAGGCGTTCAATCGGTTAAGTTCAATACTTTTTGGTATCAATGCCCTACAAATAAGCCATGAAAAGCCTGATAGACACTCTGCCCCGCGACCTGACTGCCAAAGAAATTTTGGGCATCCCCAGCGACGCGCCTGAATTGCTGTTTAAGCCTGACGCTGACGCGATTAGACGGCGTTACCGCGAGTTGAGTGCAGTCTGGCACCCTAATGCTAACCAACATGATCTAACACAGGCACACAATGTTTTTGAACACATTGCAGAGCTAAAAGATACAGCCGAAGAAAAATTAAAGCACGGTATATGGGAAACGCCCGGTGAAATACAATTTGTGCAGGTCGGCACGGGTAAACCTTCGACGCTCAAATATGTCAAAAAGCGAAGGTTCGAACTGGGCGAAATGTATATTTCAAAAAACTTCGTTACTTTTGCGGTTGAAAAACAATACGGGGATTTATTTGAAAATGCACAGCGAGCGATCAAGGGCTTAACTTATGCCAACGATGGAATGCGCGCCGAGTTCGAGCGTTATGTGCCAACAATCCAAAGCATTATTGAAACGGCCAACCGCCATGTGATGGTGGTTAAAAAAGATCCGCATCACGTTCTGCTTTCAGATTTGCAGGAGCATTGGGGCGGCAAAATCGACCCCAAACACACGGCCTGGGTTCTCAGCAGAATGCACAATCTTGCCTGCTTTCTGGAATTCAATGGCCTGGCGCATAACGGCATTTCGCCTGACACGGTTTTTGTTAGCATGGCGCCAAAGGAAGAGGCAAGCGCGCATTCTGCCGCACTGCTGGGCGGATGGTGGTATGCCGCCAAGGCTGACCGGCCTCTTATCGGTTTGCCGCAGCTTACGGTTGAAGTTGTGCCGCCAAGTTTACTGAGCAGCGGCCGGGCGGATACGCGGGTGGATTTAATGCTCATTCGGTCGGTCGGGCGTATTTTGCTGGGAGACAAGCTCGGGATGACCCTGGCACGCGATAAAACCGTGCCGCAGCCCATGGCGGATTGGCTGACCTTGCCGCCGACGGATAACGCCAGAACAGATTACACAAATTGGTACGACAAAATTTTACCAAACAGTTTCGGCGCACGTCGCTTTGTCGAAATGAAGAAAACTTTTGGCGACATTTATCAACCAACTTAACAAAGGAGAATCGACATGGGTGGCGGTGGCTGGACAACCAAAGATTGGGATAGTTTTCAACAAACAACTACAGTAGGAAAAAGTACTGCACAGGTGTTTACTTCAAGAGGTATGTTGGATTGGATGGATCCATTAAATATCGAAGTTCGAGAATCCCGCAATTCTCCTGATAATCCAAAGGCAACACCTATCATTCTAGGCTTGGATGTTTCTGGAACAATGGGTGAAATTGCAGATTACCTTGCAAGAGACGGCTTGGGCACCTTGGCTCAAGAAATCTTAAATCGTAAACCTGTTTCTGATCCGCACATTATGGCTATGGGAATCGGCGATGCAGGAGAGCAGTTTGATGCTGGTTATCCGTACGGAGGCGATCAAGCCCCATTGCAAGTTACACAGTTTGAAGCAGATATTCGTATTGCTGAACAGTTAAAGCAGATATACCTAGAAGGCAATGGTGGAGGAAATGGTTACGAAAGTTATACCCTCGCATGGTATTTTGCTGCCAGAAAGACGGATATTGATTGTGTCAAAGATGGGAGAAAAGGACTGCTTTTCACTTTTGGTGATGAGAGATGCCCTGCTGTCTTAGCCGCAACGAATATACAAAGGGTTATAGGAGAAAATCCTGAACGGAACTTGTCTGCCTCAGACATACTTGCAATGGTTCAACAGAAGTATGATGTCTTCCATGTTGTTGTAGAGGAAGGTGATTATGCAAAGCGTGACCTGCGTGGCGTTTATGAAAGTTGGAAAAAAGTTCTGCCTGAAGGACACGTCATTCCTCTAAAAGACAAGACTAAAGTCGCTGAAGTTGTCGTTTCCGTAATGGAAGTATGGGCTGGAAAAGACGCTGCTCTGGTTGCGAAAAGCTGGGATGGCAGCACAGGGCTTGTTGTTGCCGAAGCCACCAAAGGCCTTGTGAAGGGCGGCGGCAGTAATGACAATGCGCCAGCGGTCTGGCGTCCGGGTGCCACAGGCGGTGCACGTCCGTAATTTGATGAGAAAGTACCTATGAAGTCCGCAAACGTCGTCATAGGTGCAAATTTCGGTGATGAAGGCAAAGGCCTCATCACCGATTTTTTGTCTGCGCCTTACGGCCATGATGCCTTGGTCGTGCGCTTTAACGGCGGCGCGCAAGCGAGCCATACGGTGGTGACGGCCGATGGCCGCCGTCATGCTTTCAGCCATTTCAGCAGCGGCACTTTTGCCGGGGCGGCCACGTTCCTCAGCCGATTTTATGTTTGTAATCCGCTGCTATTTTTCCGCGAATACCATGTCATAAAAGAAAAAACCGCCATCCCGGAAGTTTATGTTGACTCTGCGGCAGCGGTTACAACGCCTTACGACATGATAATTAATCAAATCGTGGAAGAGTCGCGCGGCCATGCCCGTCATGGCAGTTGCGGCCTGGGCTTTGGCGAAACCATTGAACGGAATTTGAACCCACAATATGCATTGCATTATGCCGATCTGTCCGATCGTCCCATCCTCAAACAAAAACTGCATGCCATTCAACAGAAATGGGTGTTGCCGCGCCTGAAAACGCTCGGCATCGCGGAGGTTCCCCAGGAATGGCACGACCGCATCATGTCCGAAGGTGTGCTGGAAAAATATCTCAGTGATGTTGAATTTTTCTTGCAGATGACCCAAACCGCTTCGGCTGGATTTTTAGAAGATACAAAACATCAAATCATTTTTGAAGGTGCGCAAGGATTATTATTGGATCAGAATCACACCTGGTTCCCGCATGTCACGCGTTCTTATACTGGCCTGCGCAATGTTGCCGCGCTGGCAAAAGATGCCGGTCTGGATCACTTGCGCGTAAATTATATCACGCGTGCCTATATGACCCGTCATGGCGCCGGGCCGCTACCGCATGAATTGGGCGCCTTGCCCTATCCGCGCATCGTCGATGAAACCAACATTCTCAACGCCTATCAGGGTGCACTGCGTTTCGGCTGGCTGGACGTGGATTTGCTGGCGGCCACGATTAAACATGATCTTGACCGTCACGTTTCAGACATTCACTTGGAATATGGACTGGCTGTCACCTGCATGGATCAAGTTGATGGTGATTTTAATTTTATAAAAGGCGGCATCAGCCAGAAAACAACCCAGGATGGATTTTTATCTTCCCTGGAAACCGCGATTAATCCACAATTCATGATCACAAGTCACGGCCCATCCCGAAATTTTGTAACACCCGCCTAAGGCGAAGGTGCGGGCGTATCATAAATGCTGGGCGTTTTAATCCGATAATAACCCTTAACCGCATCCACGGTTATTTTGATAACAAAATCAATCCAGGGATAACGATCTTCTACGCTCAGCGCGTCGGGAATGCGTTCCGGTGCCGTGCCTTCAATCAAAACGGAGTCCGCATCATAACCTTTCCCAAAATATTCGGCCTTGATATCCCGGCCGCCAAACGTGAGTTTTATAACCGAACTTGGCGGCGCAACGCCCGTGCTGACGCACCAGCGCACATATTGTTCCATGACAGGAATTCCGCGCTCGATCAGCGTATCGTATTTATCCATATCCACCCGGCTAACAAAAATTACCATGTCTAGTTTGGGATCATAAAGTTTAGCAAATTCGTCGGGGTTTCTTTCGCCCTCAATCACATAAGGCCGTGGACTGTCTGTTATGATCTCTTCAAGATGCGAACGGTGGCAATCCGGATCTTCAACCAAGCATCCGGCAGAAAATTCGGAGAGATCAAAAATAAACTCCTTCGTAAATAGGTCTGGCTGCCCATATCTTTCACGGAAGTAAGTTGCCGTGGAAATCAATTCAAAGCCGAGCGGCGCAACCCCATGCTCTGCAATGGGTGTTTTGCAAGATCGGGTTGCGCCGATGACCCAAACGATGGGATGTTTTCTATTGTTCATGAAATAACCTTTTCATTCATTTTTTTGGTTTACGGAACTTGCCCCAGATATAGTTTTGGATTTAACTTTTGAGGGCGCGCGCCGATTCCTTGAAGGATGCTTGCAGCAACTTTTGTGCCACAACGTAGACTATCAGAAAGACTAAGATTTTTTGACAAGGCCAGCAGAAAGCCTCCTGTGAATGCATCTCCCGCACCCAAAGTGCTAACAATATGGGGAACTTCCGGCGCCGGCATTGTAGTGTGTGTTCCACCCATTTTGGCATCAACTCCTCTCTCAGCCTTGGTTGTGACAATAATCTGTGAAGGCGAATGCGGGAGGGTAACAGCCGCTTGAAAAGCAGCCTGTTCTGCTTCGTTTCCAATGATAATGTCAGCATGGCTGAGGATAAAGTCTGCGATTCTTTCGAAATATTTCCAAGAAAACATCATCTGCAAATTAACAACAACGCGGCATTTATTTTTTGATAATTCCAAGGCTTCCGCTATTGCTTTTATAGAATGCGGGCTGGTAAGCAGGCAAGCCTCAATGAGGAAAAAATCGGTGCTCCCAAAATCAAAATTATAAAAATCTTCGGCATGAAAGCGATCAGCGCAAGCCGGGCTATAGGCAAAACTACGCTGTTTATTTTCGGTCAGCAAAACTAAACATGTTGCCGATGCACCAACCGTTTGATTATAAGGATTGCAGCAGAGATCTACATTGCGCGATCTCAAATCATCTAGGAAAAATTCGCCGATATGGTCATGGTTAACCTTGCCAAAAAAGCCTGTTCGTCCGCCAAGGGCAGAAACTGTAGAAACGGTATTGGCCCCAGGCCCACCTGGCAGCATCTTAGTATTTGTTAATTGCGCAGAAAGGTTTCCGATGGTCGCGTTATCAACAGCATAACCGCCATCGATAGGGATGCCGTTCTGGACTAAAAAGCTTTCCTTAACAGAGGCAACAATATCTGTATAAGCGTGTCCGGCTGCAATGACATTATATTTTCTCATAAAGCTAAAATTACAAGAAAAACCCGCTAAAAGCAATTTTTTCTTGATTGTCAGCGCTGTATCAACCCCTTCAAAACGCCTTGTTAACAAAGAATTATATCAACGATATGTTGTATTCACTCATCTTGTGTTGTCAGAAAACTTAACCTTTTGGCGATATCCCTATACCCCCCGGGACAAACCCGGAGCGACATTGTGGGTAAGATGGGCCTACGCCGCCGTTTGCATAACCTTGGTAACGGCGTCGACCAGTTTATCGCGGATGCCGATTACGGTTTGCAGGGTTAGTTCAGCGTTGTTCACGGCCGTCATCACGTCCACTAGATTGGCCTTGCCGACGGCAGCCTGCATCCCCACCTGCTCAGCGCGGTTTTGGGTGTCCATGACGCTTTGGCCGGCTTGTTTTAAAATGTCGCCGAATGAGGTTCCGCCGGCAGAGGCGTCGTCCGTCCCCGCGATCTTTGGCAGGGCGGCGGTTTTGCCGTAGTTGGCGATGGCATCAGCGATGTTGGTAACCATGAGGGGCGCTCCGTCCGGTCAGATTAGATTATTGCTTAATATTGTTAATAGTATCTGAATTCATTGTCTTCAACAGGTCCATCGCGGAAAGGTCCGCCTGATAGCTGTTGGCGGCTTCGCGCATGTCGGCGGTTTCGATGATCGGATTCACATTCGGCAGCGCGACATAACCGTCCTGATCCGCCGCGGGATGCATCGGATCATATTTTTTCTTGAAGTCGGATTTGTCCGGCACAACGCCCGCGACCTGGACTTTGTTCACGCCGCTGACGCGGTCGAAAATGCTTTTAAAGGTCACTTGCTGGCGGCGGTATGGATCCTCACCCGGCGCCGCCGCAGTGGAATCCGCGTTGGCCAAATTCTGCGTGATGATTTTGATACGCGCATTTTGCGCGGCAAGGCCGCTGGCGGCCACTTGCATTGAATCGTCTAAACCCATGGTATTCTCCTATCCCATTATGCGGCCGGTTGACCGGCTCTGTCCGTTATGATGCAAAACCCGTGCCAAACCCCTAGTTACCCTTACCCGCTGCCTTGAGCAGCATGTTGGTTTCAGCCTTATAAAGATTGCTCGCCAGCTGGTAGTTCATAACGTTTTGCGAGGCTTTTATAGTCTCGTCTTCCAGGCTGACGGTATTGCCCGTGGGATAAACCTCCACAGGATTATGGTTGACGCTGGTCTTCATCGTTGAGCTGGACATTATTGCCCCTTGCAGGTGCATTGGGCTGGTCGCCGCCATTTGCACGGGTTGCAGTTTTTCCATGGTTTGCTTGAAGTTCGGCGCCGTGACCTCTTGCGCGCGGTAGCCGGGCGTGTCGGCATTGGCGATGTTCTGCGTCAAAACCTGTTGGCGGTCCGACAGGTAATTCATCCGCGTTTCCAGGCGGTTGAGCAGATCGGGTTGGTCTGACATGATTTTCTCCTAATCCCATATTTTACGCCTGATTCAGCGTGTTGGCCAGTTTGCCCGGCTCTGGCGATATGGATGCAAGGATTGTGCCAAGCCCTGGCCCCTTGACGGAATCGTTTTCAGGCATACCCTATAAACACTAACCCAAATCACAGGGAGATGATCCATGGGATGCTGTTCACATGAACAACCAACACCAACACACCTTCAATAATCCAGCCGCACAGCCAAAAGACCGCCAGGTTAAGCGGGATCGGCAAATGCACATAAGCGGCAAAATGCGACACGCCGAGCAGCAAGCCGATGTAAAAACCGAAACGCACGCCTTCCG
>JABDAM010000021.1 GCA_013289145.1 Alphaproteobacteria bacterium
GCGGTATAAGGTAGGAAAAGGTTTGAAAACGGTTTCGTTTTCATTATAATGCGACCTTAAGTACATTGAAATTAACGAAGCAGGTATAATGAATCTTAACCAACCTAATCGCGGCTATAAACGGGTCAGCGCTTCTATCACGCGTGGCAGAGAAGCGATGCGGCATTTCGGTGAAGCGAATCCGCTAGGGAAATTTTTATGGTGGTATGGTAGAACGGTAAAGAAAGGCTATTCACGGGGTAGTTCTTGGAAAGAATATTTAAAGGGTGAGGTATTGGCCATATTACCCTTTGTGGCCTGGGTGTTGTTATCAATTTCGGCTACGTCCCAAGACATTACGGGAACTGTGTTAAGCAAAAGCAGCACAGTAGAACCAGATCGTGGTTCCAAAAATCGGTTTTGGGCAAGTGGCTTTGTGAAAACAGATCGTGGGGATTTTAAATTATTCAATATTGCTGAGAAGTTTAATGAGAATAACAAGCTTGTTCCATATGATTCATATAGTCAATCTAAGCTTGATAAATTCAACAGCCTGGAAAAGAACGACCGGGTGCGCATAAAGCAGAGCAATCCATTGTGGCCTTTCCCTTTAACCAGTACGATAAGTTTTGGCCCAGCGCCTTGATACCCTTAACGCCTCACCCGGCGCGGCGAGTTTTTTCTTGAAATCCTGTAATAACTGGTGATACGATCAGGCAGATTATAGTCAGGAGTGAGAAGCATGTTGGAAGCAGCGCTTAAACCGATTGATTTATTTGCCATCCTTGAAAGCCTTAACAAGGCGGGGATTGAGATTACGACTCTTAAAGAATTGGCGGAATCGCTTGATAAATTGGCGCCGGAGCTGGGGAAACTTGACGGCGGCGGCATGCTGCTTGCCCGGATGATTGTTGCTTTGTCGCGTGATGAAATCGGCGATGCTCAGTTCGGTGAAAATGCGCCTTGCCGTACGGCGGTAAAGCAGATCCATAAAATTGCAAACTCTTTGGGCGATATGGCCCAACCGCTTTGCATTGAATTCATCCAGCATGAAAATTCGAATTTTTCTTATCTGATGGCTGAACAGTTTCCGGATATTGTTAAGGCCTTGGGCGATCAAGCCGTGCCGCAATATCTTTACCTGTTAAAGGGCGGGGCGGATGAAAATGAAGATGTGGCGGAATGCGCCCTCAGCGTTTTTGGCGGCGTGCTTAAAAAATTAGCGAAAGACAGCGATAAAGAACAAGTGCTGGAAGCGGTCGAAAAATGCCCCTTAACCGGAGCGCAGCAAATGATATTGGACAGATTTAAAAAAGCACGGCGGGATAAAAAATTAAACGCTGCAACTGCGGCGGGGATTATTCAACGGACGGTTTTGGATTTATCTTTTGGGTGATTAACCCTTCGCGCTGACTTTCTTCTTGGCGGGTTCGGCGCGGTCAGTTGTGAATTATTTTCGGCGTATAAAAAGATTACGAGACGAAGGGGGATGCTGATCCGGCTTGCGGCGCGTAACGCGGTTGCGGCGCGGCGGGGCCGCCGGCCAGGATTTGGTGTGCGGCAAAGGGTGCGTGGTGACGGCGCGCTTGGACAGAGAGGGTTTCGTCGTCGGTGACGGCAGGCGCGCTACCAATATTGCCGCTCGTCTGGGCAAGGTTGGCGGTAAAATCAGAGGTCTTGGCCTTTTTCACTTTCCATTCTATTTCCGCGGTGTGCAGAAGGTCTGTGATAGCTTTTATTTCCGGATCGGATTGATCCTGGTCAGAGATGATCTCATAGGGAGTAGGACACACCTTGTTTTTTTCTTCGAGTGTAACTGTATTTTTTACTCTGAGCTTATCAAAGGTCCTTATAGTTGGATCTGCTCCGGCATCTAATAAGGCCTTTACCATTTCCATCTTGCCATGGATTATAGCGTAATGCAGGGGTGTAAAGCCAGGTTTGTCTTGCAAATTCACATTGGGATTATGCGTTAAAATAGCCTGTACCATTTCTGCCGTCCCATAATGTGTGGCGTAATGCAGGGGGCCAGATTTGCCTGTGATGGTTTGCAAATTCATATCGGGATTGTGTGCCAGGATAGCCTGTACCTTTTCCACAGTGCCATACCGTGTGGCGTAATGCAGAGATGTCCAGCCATCATTGTCTTGCAAATTCACATTGGGATTATGCGCTAAAATAGCCTGTACCATTCCTAACGTCCCAAACTGTGCGGCGAAATGCAGGGGTGCCATACCTACCTTTTGTAAATTCACATCGGGATAATATTCCAAGACGGCCTGTACATCTTCCTCCGTGCCGTGCCGTACGGCCCAATGCAGAGAGGTCCAGTGATTTCTATTTTGCGTATTTACGTTTGCGCCCTGGGCCAACAATTCTAGGATTTCAGGGAGCCTTAGGTTTAATTCGCTGGCATCGTCCAGGACATTCTTTAGACTTTCATCTATATGGGTTTGCGCGTGGGCTTGGCGCCAGAGTGCTAGGCGGCTCTTCAAGTTGTTGGGGTGTACCTCAACCGCCAGGGAAAATTCGCGTGTAGTAGGGATATCCAATTCTTCTACTATCGATGGTGGCTGCTTGATGTCTGAAATCGCGCCGTTTGTCATTTGCGTTGCGCCATCGCGGAGCCAGAAATAACTTTGCCTGGAGCCGGTGAAGAAATCCGTTGTTATTTTGCTCAAAAGATGGGGCGGGATATGGGTGCGCAGTCTCCCTTGGGCCTCCATATCGGGGCCGGCCAGGTTGTCTAATTCCGCTGTGATATAATCAACCAGTCCCCCATGCCGGAAACCGTAGCCTTCTTCCAAAGGCTTACCCGTGCCGGTGAAAAGCTCACGCAGGGCGCCCATGCGGTCTTTGCCCTTTTCCGGTGGCGCCAAGCGCATGGCGAGGGCGGTGAGGAAGTCGTCCAGGGTGATCGTTTGCGGTTCCGCAGGCAATTTTTATCCCCAAAATGTTGAATAGAATAATGATCATTCATAATATCAAACGAATATGTCAAATTTATTGCATTCGATTACAATGATTTGATATGGCTAGAGGGGCTAGTGTCTGTGCGCTTAGCTGCGTAAGAAGCCGTCGTTGGGGATGACTTACCCCTTCGCGCTGACTTTTTTCTTGGCGGGTTCCGCTGTTGCCGGGTCGCGGAGCATGTAGCCTCGGCCCCAGACGGTTTCGATGAAGTTATCGCCGTCGGATAGGTCAGCCATTTTTTTGCGCAGGCGGCAGATGAAAACGTCGACGATTTTCGGATCGGGTTCGTCCATACCGTTATAGAGGTGGTTGACGAAGGCTTCCTTGGACAGGGTATTGCCTTTGCGCAGCGCGAGGAGTTCGAGCATCGCGAATTCCTTGGTCGTCAGGCCGACCACGGTTTCGTCGATATAGGCGAGGCGGGCGTCGAGATCGACAGACAGGCGGCCGACTTTGACGCTCTTGTCCGAATGGCCGTGGGAGCGGCGCACGAGGGCTTTGATCTGCGCGGCCAGGACTTTGGGTGAAATGGCCTTGGTCAGGAACAGGTCGGCGCCGAAACCGAGGGCCTTGAGCTGTTCGTCGATCTGGTCGTTACCCGATAGGATAATCACGGGCGATTGCACCTTTTGGTCGCGCAGATCGCGCAAAACCTGGTGGCCGTTGATGTCGGGCAGGCCGAGGTCTAGGAGGATGGCGCTGTATTCATAAACGCTGCCCAGGTCCAGGCCACCTTCGCCGTCAACCGCCGTTTCAACCTCTAACCCTTCCTGTTTCAGCGCCAGCTGAATGGATTTGGCGTAGGCCTTGTCATCTTCGATCATTAAAACGCGCATGGGCGATTCCTCGATTCCGGTGATAAATATACCCTAAATTAACTTTCTGTTAACTATTTTATACCAAGTGCGCCGGTTTTGCCAGAAGTATTAACGGCCCAGGCGCGCCGCAAGCCGCCAAGGCAGTGAATTTTTTGTGTAAATTGCCGGTGATTTTCCGAAAATGTCACAAAAGTTTAACATGAACATTTTATCCTGGGATTATGAAGATCTGCCTTTCAGATCCCTTTGCCGCCATGGTGACGATGATCGCCGCGCTGGAAATCAAGGCGATGGCGCTGGCGAATAAGCCCGGGCGCGAAGCCGAGCTGTTGGAATTGCAATTCAAAATCATCCAATTGAAAAAACATCTGCTGGAAATGCGGCAGCAATTGGAAGAGGCGCCGAAGGAAATGGTAGGCTTGAAAGCGCCTGTGAAAATTCAGATTGCGGTGTCAAAGCCGGTTGAGGCGCAGCCTGTTAAAGTTATCATCAAACGCCAGGCCGCCAGATCTATTTCCATGGGGCAGGGATTGCGTGAAAGTCTTTTGCCGCCGCAGCCCGCCGCGGAGCCAGTATCGCTGTTGAGCCCCGCGCGCCGGCGCGCCGGTGTTTCGGCTGTCGTCCCGTTGAATAAGACCTTCATGCCCGCCGTGCAGAGTGCGGCCGCGCCGGTTAAGATGCCGCCCGTGATCAGGTTTGCTCCTCCAATCCCGGCTTTTGCGGGCGGGCGCAGGTAGATAATCGGCAGATTAATTAATTTGTTACAATTGGGTGATAGGATAAGGAAACACCATGAAAAATGAGCCAGCAGAACCGAAAATGCACCAGCTCCTTAGAAGGGTTGGGTTCAGCAAATTGGCAGATAAATTGGCAGATAAAAGGCAGCATGCCAAAGAAAAAGCGCATGCGAAAGAAGAGGCAGCGAAGGCCGTTTATCGCTCCTTCGGGGAACCAGATCCAGAAGTAGTTGCTTTAATTGATAGACTAAATAGACAGCAAGAAGAAATGCAGGAAATGTTAAACAGCTGGGAAACACCTCATGGTGCCCCGAATCCCTAAAGATGAAGTGCGTTTAATTGCGTCGTGACTTTTTGCCGGACTAGGCATAGAATCTGAATGGTTCGCATGTCTACTTTTTCTGAACTTCAGTCGCACATCTCCGACACCCTGGATGCCATTCCGGACAGCCATGTTTATGGGCGGGTCACGGAAATCCTGGGCATGCTGGTGCAGGTGGGGGGGATTGAGCGTAACGTCAGCCTTGGCGGGCGCTGTCATTTGATCACCAAAAACCGCACGGAGATTCCGTGTGAGGTGGTGGGATTCCGCAATAACCAGGCGTTGTTGATGCCGTTCGGGACGCTGGAAGGCGTCGGCCTCGGCAGCCGCGCCGAAGTGATTGAAATTCCGCCGATGATTTTCCCGACGCGCGCGTGGCTGGGGCGGGTGATTAACGCGCTGGGTCAGCCGGTGGATGGCAAGGGGCCATTGCCGCAGGGTTCCATTGGTATTCCGATCCGCAACGCGCCGCCGAACGCGCATATTCGCCAACGCCTGGGTGAGAAACTGGATATGGGCGTGCGCGCGTTGAATGCATTTCTGGCGGTATGCCGCGGGCAGCGTATGGGGATTTTCGCAGGCTCGGGCGTGGGGAAATCGGTTTTGCTGTCGATGCTCGCGCGTTATACGGCAACGCCGGTTTCGGTGATTGGCCTGGTGGGTGAGCGCGGACGCGAGGTTCAGGAATTCTTGGAAGACGATCTGGGCGCGGAAGGTTTGGCGCGCAGTGTTGTTGTTGTCGCGACGTCGGATGAAAATCCATTGATGCGGCGGCAGGCGGCCTATGTGACATTATCGATCGCGGAATTTTTCCGCGACAGCGGCAATGATGTGCTGTGCATGATCGACAGCGTCACGCGTTTCGCGATGGCGCAGCGCGAGATCGGTTTGTCCGCGGGTGAACCGCCGACGAGCAAAGGCTATCCGCCGACGACATTTACGGAACTGGCGAAGTTATTGGAGCGCGCCGGGCCGGGTGGGCCGGGGCAGGGGCAGGTGACGGGATTGTTCACGGTCTTGGTCGACGGCGACGATCACAACGAGCCGATTGCCGACGCGGTGCGCGGCATTTTGGACGGGCATATCGTGTTGGAGCGACAGATCGCAGAGCGCGGGCGCTATCCCGCGATTAATATTTTGAAAAGCGTTTCGCGTTCGATGCCTGCGTGCAACACGCGCGGCGAAGCGGAGCTGATCGCGCATTCGAAGAAAATTATTTCGTTATATGAGGATATGGCGGAATTAATTCGCCTGGGCGCTTACCGCAAGGGCACGGACCCGGAAGTGGACAAGGCGATCGTGCTGTACCCCGCGATTGAAAATTTCCTGCGCCAACAAAAAGGCGAGTGCACGCGCTTGCGCGAAAGCTTTGAAAAACTGGCCGAAGCCGTGGGTGAGGAGCCGCCGCCCGAAGGGCAGCCGGTGATCGGGCGGCAGTGATGTTTAAAAACTGCGTGCTTTATTTGATAGGCTTCCAGGGAGTTGGAAAATTATCCATCGCGCGCGAAATTTGTCAGCAGGCGGATTTCCGGCTGATTGACAATCACGCGATTAATAACTTGGTTTTTCCATTTGTGCGTATAGATGGCAAAACAAAATTCACCAATGAGATTTGGGATCCAATAATCAAAATTCGTGACATCGTTTTGGATACAATGGCAAGGATAGGAAATCGGGAATTCAATTTTGTTTTTACCAACGTGCTGTATGAAGGCCTCCTGGGAGATTTAAAAGCTTATAATTCATTGGAGCAAGCCGTGCAGAAACGCGAAGGATGCTTCATTCCCGTGCGTGTTCTATGCGAGGAAAACGAGCACCGCCGCCGAATTGCAAATCCGGAGCGTGAGATAAATATGAAAGATACCAATCATGCAAAAGTGGCTGAACTGCATCAGGAATATGAAACATTTAAGCCGGTACATCCGCATACGATTATGATTGATGTTACGCACCTGAGTGCTGTGGATGCGGCGAGCGCTATTTTAAAGCAGGCAAAAGATATTTTTGCAGCATCAGAGACAAGTGAAAGGACGCTTTTGGGGTAATCATGGCCGGATTAAAATCCATCATCCGTTTGCGCAAGCATCAGCTGGACGAAAAACGCCGTGTGGTGACGCAGCTGCAATTGATGCTGGATAATTTGAAACGCGAAGAGCAGCGGTTGATTGATGATCTGGAGGCGGAAAAAAAACATGCCACAGTGGATTTGGAAAGCGGTGTCGCCTTCCCCAATTATAATAAAAAAGTGCAAGAGAAATTAAAAATAACGCGTGCAGAACAAGTAAAGGTTGAGGCCTCCATCGACCGCGCGCGGGCGGAATTGCAGGACGCCTTTAAGGACATGAAAACCATCGAAATCACCGACCGCGAACGGGCGCGGCGTGAGGCCGAAGCGGAGAAGCTCAAAGAAGACCAGACGATGGATGAGATTGGGTTGGAAGGGTTCAGGCGGAAGGATAAATAGAAGGCCGGCGCGAATTTTCTTGCTTTTTACCGCGCACCTATGGTTTATTTGCCGCAAGATACTTGGGGGTATAAAAAAATGCGGAAAAAAGCCCTGTTGGCGAAACTGGATGCTGTGATAGATGGCAAGCTTGCCGATGGCAATGCATTATTTCAAACTTATATGCGTACAGATGACGTGGCGGCGGATGCCTTGGCAGAAGCGAAAATCGCCTATCAGGATTTAAAAGCAGCCAAAGATAAGATTGCGTCGTGCCAGGAGCAAGCGGTTATTCAGTTTATCGAACAGTACGGCGCTGCCGGTATATCGCCGCCGCCTGGGAAGATTACGGCTTTTAACGAATGGTTGGATTATATCCGGGCTCGGAAAGATGAGCTGACACAAGAGGCAACACAATATTTTTCTTCTAAAATGGGAGCAAGGGATTTCTCACCGGAGAAGCTATGCACGCTCAATCAAGAATTAATTTGTTTAAAGACATTTGAAGCCCATTGCAGCCAGCAAGGCGCGGGAAAGCTTGAGCCCATTATGTTCGCTTTTGGGATGCTGGCCGCGCATGCACCGGATGCTTTGAATGAAATTCTGCTGTCGTTTGACCCCGATGCCCTGGCGGCGGCGCAGGCCGATAAGCCGGGCGTACCGGAAAGGCCCAAGGCTGCTGGGGTCACAAGGAGAATATTCGTCGAAGCGCTTGAGCAGAGTGATGTGCCCGTGCCGGAAAATCAGCAACGCCATGAACTGTTGCAGGGGATTAGAAAAGGCTTTGCGGCGCTTAAACAGGCGGGTTTGCTAAATGGCATTCATACCGCGCCAGATGAAGTTTCTGTGAGTGATTGGAGTTGGGTGGCAGGTCTGGCGGAAAGCACGGTTCCATGTCCGACGAATTTGCCAATGGAAATTATGACGGCATTTTGGGATGCAATTTCCGAACGCCAAACAAATCATGAAGCCGAGCTAAAGGTGCTGGCGGATTCGACAAGAGAAGAATTTAAAAATGAATATCTCGTGCCAGGGTTTGGAATCATTGTTTGCGATAAAGACCGCATGAATGAATTCACGCTTAAACACCGATCAGAACCGGATGTCGTGTTTTCTTTAAAACGAAATTTGGTGAAATTGGAACTGGGTCTGAATCAGGGCGCAACGTTGGATATTTATGACCCTAACCGAACCAGCACGAATGATGGCGATGAAAAATTGAGATTCTTTAAAGTTGGGAGAGCGTATCGCGCAGCGGTCTATACCGAGGATCCGACGCCGGGTGAGGCACGGAAATGGCTGCTTAGTGATGTGGTGCATAAAAAAGACGTGGAACATTCAAGAGGCGGAATTGGTTATAGCCCGGTCAAGCTTATAAACCTAAAATCTTCATGCCGCGGCGCATGGGAAGCAATAATGTGCGGGAAGAAAAAGCACCAGCCCGGCCACCAAGCCATCGTGCCTATATAAATTCTCTTCTCTAGTCGTCCCGTTTTACTTTCTCATCCCGTTCATGCCGCTCTTGCGCCTCAATTGACAGCGTTGCGTTTGGGCGGGCCAGGAGGCGTTTGACGCCGATGGGATCGCCGGTTTCTTCGCAGAAACCGTATTCGCCTTGTTCGATGCGTTCCAGCGTTTGTTCAATTTTATTGATCAATTTGCGGTAACGGTCGCGCGTGCGCAGTTCCAGACCGTGATCGATTTCCGCCGTCGCGCGGTCGTTGATGTCGGGTTCCTGAATTCCGCCCTCGGCGCGCATGGCGTCGAGCGTATGTTCGGATTCGTTCAGCAATTCATCGCGCCAGTCGAGCAGCCGCTGGCGGAAATAGGCCAGCATGCGCGGGTTCATGTATTCCTCTTTTTCACTCGGCACGTAATCGGGCGGCAGGTGGGGGTCGACGATATTGGTCATGCTTCCTCGCGTTATTTTGCGGTTTTCATAGCGGCTGCGGGGATTCGGGGCAAGGGAAAAAGCGGTTATGATGATAGGATTCTAGAAAAACTTCTAAAATCCTATCATCCTGAAATCCTAAATTCCCTTATGCCATAGCGCCGTTCAGGCCGCGTTTGTGCGTGGGTTTTTGCGTGGCATCCTGCGTGATAACCGGCGCAGGGATTGCAAGCGATGCCGCATGAGCGAGATTCACGCGAGCCATTTGCCGGGATGCAGTATCGTTAAAGGCTACGGCGGTGCCTGCCGGCGATTTCCGCTCGCCCTTAAGCATTGCAAAAGACTTGGTTTTGGCGAGATCTGTTTTCGCTGCCGGTTCTGCTTTCTTGCGCGCAGCATCCAGAATATATTCCATTTCCGTGCGATTAGAGGACTTCACACCTGGCGCCGCAGCGGAAAAATCATTTGCGGTTTCAGGGTAAGTGCGTTTGGCCAGCGCCCACGCGCTGGCATCTTTTCCGCGTTCTAAATAAGCGGCCTCAACTTGCAGGATCACAAATTTTGGGTCTTTGTCTAATTTCTGCTCATGCAGGATTTTGTCAAAGCGGGCGCCAACAATTGAGTCAGCCGGCATTTTGCTGTCGGAGGCTACGGGAATGTCCGAGAGAGGATTGCTGAAGCCTTCCTCCTTAGGTCCGAATTTATAAGTTTTGGAATCGTCTAGGATTTTGTAAATATGTTTATAATAGTCTGGACAATCTGAGAAACCTGGGAAACTTTGCAGACGTGTAATCGCTAGAATATTTAGTTTATCTTTTTCCTGTCCATGAGACTCTGGAACGATCTGATCGGGGAAAGGATTATCGTGTTTGGAATGTGGCACATCTGATGTCGCCTTGTTTTCCGCGGCTGTTCTTGCAGCGTTTAATTTTGCAATCGCTGCCGTGTCACCTTTGTGATCGAAGCCTTTCAGGTTTCCCGCCACCGCCGCAAATGCCGCCGCCGTTTTGGGAAAGGTTTCTTTTGCCATTTCCCAGTCAATGGAATTTTTGTCTCTGTTCAAAAATGCGCCTTCGATTTCGGCGGTGATAAAACTCGGATTTTGGCTGAGGGGTTTGCCCTGGTAATCTTGATCTTGGATCTCATCAGGAACGTTTGCTTTTGTTTTTGATAGGGGATGGCTCCCGTGGAACGTCGGCAAATTATCAATGAAATTGTAAATACTCTTATAAGCATCCGGGGCCTGACCGAAACTTTGCAACCGCCAAACGGCGCGGGTAGATAATACATGCTCCGCAGCAAGCGTATGGATCGCAGGTTTTGCTGCCGCGAGTGTTGGGCGCTCTCCTGAGAGCATTTGTAAGAAAACCTTTCCAAGGCTTTCGTGTACAAGACCGATATCGCTTCCGCGCGATTGAAGTTTTTGACGGTTCAGCAAATTGTCGCCGTCTAGAGTTATCTGAGGAAGCCCGTTTTGACTTTCAGCTATTTCTATTTTTGGAAAAAGATCGGGATTGGCGTGTACTGCAATGCAGGTATCTGCGTAAAGTTCATACGCTTTGACCGGAATTTTTTTTAGACTCATGAGTCTTGCGGCGGCACCATATGCCAACTCATTTTTTCGGAGGGCGTCATTATCGGGTGTAGGCATGGAATATCCTTTTGTGATATCCCAAGTCTATGAAATGCAGATGTATGCCGTCTGAATAATGCTTAAAATTTTAAGGATTTAGGGTTTAACGATTAGGCTAGGCCCAATTTTGCCAGTTCCACGGCGACGCGGAGTTCGATGTCGTCGAGCAGGGCGGCGAGGTGCGGGTCGTCCATTTGCGCGCGCTCGGCCGCGGTCATATTGGCGAGGGCGCGGAGTTCGGATTCCGGCACGCTGCCCTCCAGGATGCGGACGCGCAGCGCTTCCAGTTTATCCAGCATGTCATTCGCGCGTTTTTTGTTTTTCTGGCGGCCTTCCAATGCGTCGCCGGTTTCCTGGGCGAGCAGGAGCGTGCCGATACCGCCCACCGATGTGACGGCCTGGGCTGGCGCGGCTTCCTCCGCTTCCTCGACACTCAGCATGTCTTGAAAGGTTGTATCGCCTGTGCGCTTTGGGCCGCTGGACTTGCCGGCGGCGCTGGTCGAGCTGGTGCGGGAAACTTTGGAGACGTCCATCGAATCCATAACATAGCAAACATTTCCTCCCCCTGGAGGGGGAGGAAGATGTGAGATACGAAAAATTTGGCACGATTCCTGCATTATTGGGGCAGGAGGATCTCTCATGGCACGTTTTATCTTTGCGGTATTCGCTATATTCGTTGGAATTGCGACTTTGGCGGCGCAGGCCGCGGAAACACGGTATGAAAGCCAGGGCGCAAAGTCCTTTGCCGTCGCTTCCGGGGTAGAGACTATCATCGGGTTAAACTGACCCGGTTTATGTGAGATAATAAGGGTTCGGGGGAATCACAAATGGCGCGTTTTATCTTTATTTTACTAGGGGTTATGGCTCTGGCGGTGCCTCAGGCCGCATTGGCGTCTGAGACGCGTATCAAGGATATTGTCGATTTCGAGGGCGTGCGGGATAACATGCTGGTGGGCTATGGCCTCGTGGTCGGCTTGAACGGCACCGGGGACAGCCTGACCAACGCGCCTTTTACGGAACAGAGTTTATACGGGATGCTGGAGCGCCTGGGCGTCAACGTGCGCGGGATCGATTTGAAAACCAAAAACGTCGCGGCTGTGATGGTGACGGCGACGCTGCCGCCCTTTGCGACGCAGGGCAGCCGGATTGACGTGGATATCGCGTCGCTGGGCGACGCCAAGAATTTGATGGGCGGAACACTGCTCGTCACGCCATTGCTCGGCGCGGACGGTGAGGTTTATGCGGTGGGCCAAGGGCCCGTGGCGACATCCGCCATTTCCGCGCAAGGCGCGGCGACGACTGTCACGCGCGGCGTGCCCACGGCAGGCCGCGTTGCCAACGGCGCGATTGTGGAAAAGGAAATTCCGTTTTCTCTGGCGCAGTTGGGCGCGATGCGTTTGTCTTTGCGCAACCCTGATTTCACCACGGCGACGCGCATCGCGAATACCGTGAATGAATTTCTGCATAACAAAGCCGCGCAGGCGATCAGCCCTTCCAACGTCGTTTTGACCATACCGTCGAATTCACAGGCGGATTGGGTGAAAACGATTACGCAGATTGAACAATTGTCCGTTACGCCCGATGAAGTGGCGAAGGTTGTGATCGACGAAAAATCCGGCGTCATTGTGATGGGCGAAAAGGTTCGCATTTCAACGGTTGCGATTTCGCAAGGCAACCTGACCATCCGCATTACCGAAACGCCGCAAGTGTCACAGCCACAGCCTTTCTCGCAAACCGGCGAGACAAAAGTTGTTCCGCGCACCGATGTGCAGGTGGATGACGGTTCGGACCGCAAAGTCACCGTGTTGCCAGCGGGCGTGAGTTTGCAGGAGCTGGTGCATGGCTTGAATTCCCTGGGCGTGGGTCCGCGCGATATTATTTCCATCCTTCAAGCGATTAAATCCGCCGGCGCGATGCAGGCTGAAATCCAGGTGATGTAAGATGGCTGACCTTTCGTCTCCTTCCATTCCTGCCGGTGCGGATGCGGTGAATAATATTCGTCCGCTCAGCAGCAGCGATATTCAGGCGGCGAAGAATAGTAAGAAACTCGATCAGACGTTACAGGATTTCGAAGGCGTTTATATGTCGCAAATGGTATCGCACATGTACGAAGGCGTTGAAGTCGATCCGCAATTCGGCGGCGGCGTGGGCGAGGAAACCATGCGGTCGTTATTGGTCAACGAATACGGCAAGAAAATGGCGTCAGCGGGCGGTATCGGTCTGGCGGCGGCGATGAAAAAACAATTACTGGCGGCGCAGGAAGAGGCGGCGGCCCCGAAAGGTTTGCCGGTTCATGGGGCTCAACCCGCAGCGGCCGCGGTCACGGAAACAACTTCAATAGACGGAGCGCAAAATGGAAGAAGTTCTACAGAATAAACTTCAGGCCGAGGCCGAGGCATTCCTTGGCACGCATGAGGATTGGGAGAAATTGACGCGCGAAGAAATCGAACTCCTGCGCGTGCGCAATTTCAAATCCGCCGAAGCGGTGATGCGGTTAAAAGCGCCTATCGCCACGCGTTATCAAAAGCAATTAAAACATCTGTTCGATCACAAGGAAATTTTGAAAATCCTGCCGAATGCGCTGAAGGCGGCCTTGCGCAAGGCGCAGGAACTCTTTGACCGGATTTCCGAAGAGTATAAAACGGAACTGGAACTCGCGCTCGACGCCAGCAGGCGCGTGATGGAGCTGATCAAATCCAGCATCGCCAGCCAGAACACGAACAGCTTCTTTTACGGCTATTCCGGCGCAATCAATCCCGGCGCGCCGATCCGTTCGATGGTTTATAACGGCGTGGCTTAATGGCCGAACAGGCCCTGTAAGCCTTTAATCGCGTTATTCAGGTTTTGCGGTTGTTTGGTGTTGGATTGCGTGACGGCGCCCGATGCCGTCGTCGCGGTTGAATTGCCGCCCGACATATCGCGCTGCACCGCCGCCAGGCAGGAATTCGCGGGTGCGGTTGTCGCGGCGGTTTTCGGTTTCATAAAACCGGATAAAACATCCAGTCCCTTTACTTTCGCCAACGCGCCCGCGGCCAGGGCGTTTTGCACGACGCTGCCGCCGTCGGATGTCACGTGCGGATGAGCCAGATCGCCCGCGATTTTAAGCGTGGGAATGATACTGCCGTATTTGGTGTTTTTAATTGCCGGCGTGGTTTTTAAATTCAATGCCTCATTGCCCAAATTCGCATCGCCGGTCATTGTCAACGCCACCGTATCCGCATCCGCCGCGCTTTGCGTCGTGGACCAAACGCCGTTCGCGCCGGTGAACGTGAAATCCGCACATTGCAGGTTGGCGGTTTTGGGAATGTTCATATTCGGCAGAACCGTGCTGATAACGCTGCCTACGTTATCGAACAAAATCCCCGTATCAAATTTCCCTTGATTGCTGGTGAGGGTAAAGGTGCCGCGCGAATTCGCCATGACTTGGCGCAGATCACTGCCGCTGCCGGAAAAATTCAGTGTCAGTGCGCCGATGCCCTGAACGCGATCCGTCATTTTTAATTCCGACAATAATTTGCCGTAATCGAGTTGCGGGCTGGTGATATTCGCCGTCAGCGCCGCCGTGTTGCCGCGCCCGTCAAGCGTGATATCGCTGTTAAACGTATTGCCGCCATAGGTCAGCTTTAATGGCGCGGCATGCAGCACGCCGTTGTTTAAATTCACAGTCGTATCCATCGCGCCCATGTTATTGCCGTTTTGCACAATCTGGCCGATGGAAATTTTGATATTCGCATCCGCCGCGCGCAGCGCCGCGACGGGCAGGGGAATGACTGGGATCAGGCCCGCCGTGTCCGCCGCATAGGCGGATGAAACGACATTCATGCCTTGTTTTGCAGGGGTTTTACCGTCCTGGAAATCCGCCGGATTCAGCGTGGGGATGGTGATGTCGCCGTTAATATCGGGCCGCGCGAAAAGGCCGAGTTTTAGATTGCCGGTTGCCTTCGTTTGGCCCGTCGTGAATTCCAGATTATTCAGCGCGGCGTTTTGCGCGTTCGCCATCGTCATGCGGGTTTTGAAATTATACGCGCCGAACGGTAGCGCCGAACCCATCAGTGGTGCGGCATCCGCGCCGTTGCCGGACGCGGTGATATCAAACTGCCCGCCGCCGAAATTTTGCGGTTGGCGCAGCCAGCCGTCGAAATTGATTTTCGTTGCGGCCAGCGTAATGTTGCCTTTCACCGGCCATTCGTCTGCGTTGCTGAGAATTCCTGCGAATTTATCGCCGTCGATTTTAACGCTGAAATCCGCGCCGTTGATTTTACCATTTGCTGTCAGCGCCAGCGGATCTGCCGGGCGGACGGAAGTTTTTGCATCCGTAATTTGCAGCCGGGTAATTTTGCCGTCTTTATTGTAATTCAAATCCGTATCGCTGATATTCAGCGCCAGAATTTCCAGCGACAGCGGTTGCGTTGGTTCTTTTTTCTGCAATTCCGCGCCGGGTTTCTCCGCCGGTTTTGCCGATGCAAAGGTCCAGTTATTGCGCCCGCCGAGTTGCGTCAGATTCAACGTCGCGCCTTTGAGCGTTACGCCTTCAATGACAATCTGTTTGCTCAGCAGCGGCATGAGCGCCAGCGAAGCATCCAGGTTTTTTACCTGCGCCATCGGCTCCGCGCCCGCCCAATCGGCGTTGGCAAGCGTCACATCGGCGAGTGATAATTTAATGGATGGGAAAACTGCAAAACTAACAGGGCCGTTGATGGACAGTTTGCGCCCCAGCGTTTCGGAAACTTTGCTCGCGATCTGCGCTTTATAGGCGTTCGGATCGAATTGCGTGGTGAGGTAGATCGCCGCGCCGCCAATCAAGACGACCAGCAATATAACGATGCCGATAATTATTTTGCCGATGGTTTTCATTTAACGCTCCTAAATAATTTCCCTTCTCCCTGTAGAGAGAAAGTGGCTGCGCGAAGCGCAGACGGATGAGGGGAGGGTGTAGGATGAGAGCTGTTGATTTCGTTCTCGGCGCTCCCCTCACCCAGCAAAGTCTAAGCTCATTACGCTGCGCTACATTTGCTAAGACTTTGCAACCCTCTCCCTACAGGGAGAGGGGAATTCATTATTCTACCTCTGCAAACGGATCATGCGAAGTGGCAAAATTCAAACCTAAAATTCCGAGCGCCGCAGTGAATTCGGTGTCCGGCGGCGCGAGGAGCGGTTTTTTTAGTCCCGGCCAGGACAGGCGCAGGGCGTGTAAATACAGGCGGTCGGGCAGCTTATCTTCCGGTGTGCCGTGGCCGTATTTGTGATCGCCCGCAATGGGCGTGCCATGGTGTGCGAGATGCACGCGCAGTTGATGCGTCCGCCCCGTGCGCGGCCAGAGCGCGACGAGTGCATAACGTTTGCCGAGGGTATCAAGGACGATGTAATCCGTCACAGCCGATTGGCCTTTCGGATCGACCTGTACCATTTCTCCGCCGTGGGGCGTCGGTTTTTTGAGAAGGCGTTGGACAAACCGGCCTGTGGGTTGCGCAGGTATGCCGATGGTGACGGCGAGATAGCATTTGCGCATTTCACGCGATTTGAAAGCATCACCCAGCGTGCGCGCTGCCGCGGCGGTTTTGGCGAGGAGCATCAGGCCCGAGGTATCTTTATCCAGGCGGTGAACGAGTTTTGGAATTTCCGCGCCGTCCGGCACCAACGCAGCGGCGAGGCGATCGATGCTCCAGACGATTTTGCTGCCGCCTTGCGACGCGATGCCGGGCGGTTTATTCAGCGCGAAATATTCCGGCGTTTCCACGATGACGGATTGTTTGATGGTTTTCGCCAATTTCGGATTCACCTGCGGCGCGATTTGCGGGGCAGGCGCGTCGAGCGCGGGCAGGGGCGGCAGGGTGAGTGTCTGTCCTTCGACCAAACGGTCACCGGCACCTTTTAATTTTTTATTATCCGCGCGAATTTCGCCTTTGCGGATGGATTTTTCAATCCAGCCTTGCGTGACGCCTTTAAATCGCTGGCGGATAAAACGGTCGGCACGCATGCCGGCGGCTTCGGCGGGGATGGGGATTTCAAAAGTCACAGAGGCAAGATGCAGGAAACCAGATGTGAGTGCAATCATGATTGTCCTCCCCCTGGAGAGGGAGCAAGAGGTTTTTTATCAAAACGGCGGCGATATTCTATCTGCCTTGGCGGCTTCGGCTCTTATTCTGGCGATTTCGGCGAAGAAGGGATCCTTCTTTAAGTTCTCGCGGTAATCGATCGCTTCCTGCATGGGGATGGAGCCCAGAGGAAACTGACGCAACGCTGGCGGCAGCCGTTTTCCAGAAAAACAGTGGAAGTCAAACGGAAATGCACCGCGGAGAGAATAACCGATATCTTCTTTTTCAGGTATTTTCGCTGTATGGAATTCTTTATATGGCCAAATCAAGCGATCTGAAATCATTAATTTTATAATCATATTCCAGGATTCCTTGATCTCATCTGTGCTTTGGGGAAATTTCAATGCAGTAAAATCTGCGAAAATATCAGCCTCCTTTACCGTCATGGACAAAATCCCATAGCTGCGCAGATGTTCAAGTCGTTCCGTCGTGCCGCCTCTTTCAACGAATAATGATTCTAATTTATCACCTCTGGCCATTCTGCCTAATGATTCAAAGAAAATAGAGCTTTCCGATCCGCCGATACTGCGTTCTCCTCTGGCTCCAGCCGATAATTCATCCGCACAGATTTGCGCCATATCAAATAAATCTTGCAACCAGCCGGGATCTGCTTGGAAATATTCTTCGATCGCCCGCACGTGTTCTGCATCATCCGGATAAACATAGGATTCAAGAAACGTCTTGAATATTTCCGGGGCGGCGCCGGTTTTATCATGAAAATAGTCTCCACTATGAACGTAAGCGATCTCTTCCGGGCTGGCTAGGAAACACATCGCTACAACGCCTTCGGGTCGTTGTATGCCGACAGGAAATTCATTTGGCCAAAAAAAGTTAAAAACCAGCATATCTACAATTTTGCGTAGAACATAAGTACGATTCAAAACGCCCGATTGGACGAAAAAGGGTTCATTGTCGTTGGCCGTTTGGTCCATGCTTATCCTCCATATTATCGGAGGAAGTTAGCATGCCGGATTTGCTGGGCGCAAGAAATTAATGCGTCGTCTTATGCTGCTCTTCCAAACGCTGGATGCGGGTGTAAAGGGCGTGGGATTTTTCCATCAGGTAACGCAGGCCGCGCGGCAGTTCGGCTTCTTCGGTTTCGCGTTCGTCAAGGGCGAGGATGTCCGCGCTGACTTCGATTGCAGGGTCGAAACCGGCGTCGTCGCGGTCCATGTCGCCGTGCTGGATGGCGCGCTGCATCATCAGCCAGGCCATGATTTGCGTCAGGCGGGCGGTGAGGCGCATTGTTTCGTAACTCATTAACAGACGCTGGCGTGGCGACATTTTGCTCTCATCCAGCGCCTGGCGGTAGGAAATGTAGGTATGCGCCTCAGACAGCAGGTCTAACGCCTCGTTGTAGGCGGGCTGGCGGAATTGGGTAATTTGTGCGGTTTGTGCAGTCATATTTTCATTCTGCGCCTTAAAAATTACAGGATTATGAATGGTAAAATTTTACTTTTTGGCCTCTTGCGGCGCGGCTGTATAACACCCGCGTAAATTGCATCCCCTTTGTAATGAAAGGCGTTTTTTATTGCATTACAAAAATAGAATTGTTAGTGAATATATTAGAAAATCTGAGAGAAACATAATGCCTAAATATTTTGGCCCCGATGATAGCATAGAAAGTGTAAAGGAAATCCGCGCGTTGCTGGAGAAAGCCTTTGAAAATCCCAAAGGGATGGAAGGCATCATCGAGACAATAGGCGGTTCCGCCCAAGGCGGCGATGGCGTTGAAAAGCGAGACCAGAACCCGCGGCAGCCCAAACGGGGCATAGAACCATCTAATTAAATTTTACGGCGAAATTTCCTTGGCTAAAATACCAGTCGTCAAAATCTGCGGCAAAATAACCGGGCCGCTATCGGCCGGAAAATAGACGTATAACGGCACGCCGACGCGGCCGTATTCGCGCAGGAATTCAGTGATTTCACCGTCGCGGTTGGTCCAATCGCCTATCATGTAGGTGATGTGGTTTTTGCGGAATAAATCCTGAACCTCTTTGCGCGCCAGGGCGTTTTTTTCGTTAAAGATACAGGTGATGCACCAGGCCGCCGTCATATCCACGAATACAGGTTGATGGGCATTGCGCAGTTCGTCCAACCGCGCGGCGGAATAGGGGATGGCGTTTGCATTTTTGCTCGCCTGCTGGATGGAGATTTGCTGGATGAAAACCCATGTCAGCCATATCGCGGCGACAAACATCGGAATGGCTAAAACTTTCTTCAGCGTCAGCATCCACTGCCCCGGACGCGGCAGGATTTTCAGCGCGGGCGGATAGAGCGTGAGAAGCAGATAAGGCGCCGCGAGCCCAAGGCCGAGCGCGGTAAAGACCAAGAGCGTCACCGGCCATGATTGCGTGAAAGCATAAAACATCGCGCCGCCCATGAATGGCGCGGTGCAGGGCGTCGCCACCAGAACCGCCAGCGCGCCGGTGCAAAAGGTGCCGATATAATCCGTCCGCGCCGCCGCGCCGCCGCCGAAATTGGCGAAACTGTTTTTGATTTTGATCACGTCCGTCAGCATCAGGCCGATCAGTAGAAGCACCGCTGCCAGAATGGCGATAAAGCCCGGCGATTGCATTTGCACGCCCCATCCAATTGCCGCGCCCGCGCTTTTCAAGGCGATCAGCGCCAGCGCCAGAACCCAAAAGGACATAATGACACCGCAGGCATAGGCGATGCCGCCCGCAATCACATGCGTTCGATTGTCATAATGCGATTTTTTAATCAGGCCGAGCGCCTTCATAGACAAGATGGGAAACACGCAGGGCATTAAATTCAAAATCAAACCACCGATGAAAGCGAAAATCATCGCGCGCCAGAAATGCATATCAGGTAATACGAATGCGGCCAGCGGTTTTGCGGTTCTACCGGGCGTATCGAACAGCGCGGCGTCGTTGCCGAGCTGGGCGGTGGCAGCGACGGGCAGGGACAAAAGCAAATCCGTGCTTTCCGGCACGCAGATATCTTTGCACACCAGCCATTCCGCGTGGGCGGCGAAATGCAAATGTTCACCGGATTCTAAATTTTTCGGCGCAGTAATGGTGATTGGCAACAACAGATCGCCCGTGTAGCCCGTGCCCGCGGTGCCTTCAAAAGTAAAACTTTCCTCAGGCGGCCAGGTGATTTTGCTGCTCGTAAAACCATCCGGCAGGTGCCATTCAACCGTCGTCGCCAGACCGACGTCGCCAACCTTGCGACCGTAGATATGCCATCCGGGAGGGATATGAAATGCAACGCCAATGGTTTCCTTTTGGCCCGCGACGATTGCCTTGTGCTGCGCGACCAGGCGCGCCTGGACCACCGGCGAACTTTCCTGTGCAAAAGCAAGTAAGGGCGCAAATAAAACCGCCGCGATCAGAAACCAATGGAGTAAAAGGGGCCGAATCTCTCGGTTGCGTTTCAGAGCTGACACTATTTTTCGCACCATCAATTACAACCGCCGCAATCCAATTGCTTTCCAGTCATTGTCCCTTGCCCGGAATTTACGATTGGTTTCCAGGGAAGGCAATAGGCCAAAAACCTAAGGTTTGCGCCTGAAATCGGAAACTTTGCCGTTTCTTTACCAAATTCAATAAAATTGCTTTTATTCGTCATAAAGTTGTAATCGTTCCCATGATGTAATGAATCTTAGGTTACCAGATCAAGGAGTGGGTTATGGCGCCAAAAGATTTTGATAGAGACATCGCGAAAAAAAGCTCTGAAGACATTCTGCGGCAAGAGCTGGGCGGCAAAATGCCGGAAAATGACAAGGAAAAAATCGCCGCCGCTAAAAAACTGGTTCAAGGATTTAAATCTGAAAAGGATGCGAAGCCAGATGACAATTTCGGCGGCTATTTAGACGGCAGAATTCGTATTTTAGAAAACGGCATTATCGCTTGGGAGGAAAAAGAACGCCCGGCCCAGCACCGCCATTCAGCAAAACATCATGTCACCCATCGCGCTCCTTCGTCTCCACGGCCGCATGGGGATAGCGTAGGCGAAAAGCGTGCGAAACCGATTGAAAAACCACCTGTAAAACCGGCCATGGATGCATTCTCCAATCGGGATTTGGACGGCGCGGCCAAAACGCTGGGATTAGAAGATCCCAAAAAAGCGGAAGCATTTAAAGCAAATTATCAGAAAGCCCAAAATGTCGCCCTGGCCTCGGCCCGCAGTTTCGGCGATGTTTCTTCAATTGTTTTGGAGAAAATGGCGCGTGATCCCGCGCTTGCCCCCTTTTCAAAAGATATAGCGGCGGAACTGGCAGCCGCCGGAAACGATGAAGCGCGGTTGGGTCAATTGAACGCGCATATCATGGGGCTCAAAGCGGCGGTTGCTGGCGCAGGTAAAATTCAACCTCATAGCGTTCCGTCAGGAACTGATTTTGATGGCATTAATTATAAAGTAGAGATGAAATCTACGGACTATTTACTTGGGGCGCACGTTGTGCCCGCAGGAAAAAAAGTGGATTTCATGACCAGTTCTGAGAAAATAAAACTCGATTTGAACTTGGGCGGCCGCATGGCTCCGGAAGCGTTCAAAGCTTTGACCCCGGCGCAGGAAGCGCAGGCCAAGACAATGATAGAAAATGCCTTCTCATCAAAACCATCGCCGGTCGGCGCGAAACCTTAATAGGTTGAAGGATATTTTCCCTGGGACGGATACTTGGAGCGGGTGAAGGGATTCGAACCCTCGACCTATACCTTGGCAAGGTATCGCTCTACCCCTGAGCTACACCCGCTTTTGCCAAGCCGGGTTTATAGCGGCGTAGAGGCGGCAATGTCAAGCAGTGAGAGAGGGGCGTTGAGGGCTGTTTTGCGCGGCCTGACTGGCCTGTTCAAATTTACTTTTGAGCCCGGAGGCGATTTTGAGCTTTTTCTTGTTCACAATGGCAGGTCCGCGGATCGACAGCACAGTGCTGAGGATTAAAATTCCCACCAGGGCGCACCCTGCGGGAAGTGAGACATTCAGCTTGTGATCCTTATTCAAGGCGGCAAACATGGTGCCAATGATCAGGAGGACTTGAGCCGCAAGGATGGCGGGATAGCTAGAATTTTCCCGTTCTTTGCAATTAGCCTCAATGTGCCCGGCTTCACGAGCGCATTCCGCGTATGTTTTTTCGGGGGAAACTTTGTAAGGCTGTATCGGGTTAGACGTTTTATCAAACGGCTGGGGATTGGATCTGGTTTCGTAATGATAGTACCACCATCTGGCCCTTTTTAAATCTTCCGCCACTTTGTTACGGATTTTTGCTTCCAGTTTTTTCTCAGCCGACGTTTCACCAACTGCCGGCGGCAGGAGGTTAATGATCGGTTCATAAAATTTATTTGGCGTCTCAGTCACGCGCTTTGGTAAGCCCATAAAAACCTACCTTGTATCGGTAAGGAAGGAAATCAAGAGTATAAGGTGTTTTCTCTGGCGTCAATGATGATGAGTTTGTTTCGCGTTGCATTAGATTAATTTCTATTTGCGGCGATTGGCAGCTTATAAAGCGAAGCAACGGTTTCCACCTCTTCCTGAAACATATAATCGCGTGTGATGGGGACAGTGTGGATGTTTTTCGCCAATTGGATTTGGAAGACCATCAGGGATAGATAGCGGAAATTGACTTCGCAGCCCGCCAGGTAGAATTCCCACATGCGGCAAAAGCGTTCGTCATATAATTTCGCGATCTGCGCGCGGCGCGCGGCGAACCGCATGCGCCAGTGACGCAATGTTTCCGCGTAATGCAGACGCAGGATTTCAATATCTGTCGCCCACAAATTGCGTTTTTCAATGACAGGCAAAACTTCGGACAGGGCGGGGGAATAGCCGCCGGGGAAAATATATTTCCGCAGCCATGCATTGGTCACGCCCGGGCCGTCCATGCGGCCGATGGAATGGATCAGCGCGGCGCCGTCATCGGTCAGCAAGGTGTTTATCTTATCAAAAAATTCCGGATAATAAGCGGTGCCGACGTGTTCAAACATACCGACGGAAACAATGCGGTCGTATGTGCCGGTTTCCTGGCGGTAATCGCGCAGATAAAATTTGACGCGGTGCGACAGGCCGAGTTTTTGCGCGCGCTGATTGGCGACCTTGAGTTGTTCTTCCGACAGTGTCAGGCCGACAACTTCAATATCTGCTGTTTGCGCCAGGTAAATCGCCATGCCGCCCCAGCCGCAACCGATATCCAGCACGCGCATGCCGGGCTCAAGCATCAATTTCGCCGCGATATGCGCTTTCTTTTGCAGTTGCGCCATTTCCAAGGTGTCGCCGCGGTTGCGGAAATAAGCGCAGGAATACTGCATGTCCTGATCCAGAAATTGTTCATACAATTCACGCGACAGATCGTAATGATGCGCGACGTTTTTACGCGCGCGGGTCAGCGGATTGAATTGTTGTAAAGGCCGCATGACGGGTGCGAAAAAATCGCGGATTTTCCCCGGCAGCATTTTCGGCACGTGGTGGTAATTCATCGCCAGCAGTTCCAGAAAATCATAAATCGTGCCGTGTTCGACGATCAGGCGGCCGTCCATATAGGCTTCGCCCAGCGCGGAGGCGATGTTGATCATCATATGAAACAGAAAAAACGTGTCGCGGATGCGTACGACAACGGTCGGTCGCTCGCCCGCCACGCCGAACTTTAACGCAGGGCCGCGCGGCGGATAGACAACCAGGTGGCCGTGTTTAACCAGCGGACCAAAAATAGCTTTGATAACGGCGCGGGCCATTATTTTGACTTCTTCCCGCCGCCGTCCTGTTTATTTACGGTCGCCCACGCGCGGCGTTCGGCTTCCTTGCGCGAAACGCCGCGGTCTTCGTAGCCTTCCTCAATATGTTCGGCTTTGCGTTTTTGTTTGCTTGTGTAAGCGGATTTATCGCCTTGTGGCATGATATGCTCCTTTGCAAATTTCAGTTAAAAATGTTTCGCGTTAAATGGCGATAATCCATACCGCGGCGCGCAATAATTTTTTTGTAAAATAAATTAGTTCGTCATCACGAAAAACATCTCAACGTTTCCGGTGCCCCAGGATGCGTTTGGACCGATGAAGCAATAATTCACCTCGGTCGGATCGTTCAGGTAATCAGTCCAGAAAGGCGCGGCAAATACCTTGGTTCCGGCTACGGTTGAAAGCGGCAGCCCGCTGGCTGAATAAGTCAGCCCTGCCGGCGGCGGCATTAATTGATTAATGGCTTTACACATCATGACCAGCGGATGGTTGGATGCGCTGGCCAAAGAGAAATCGATCGCGGTACTGGTGGTGTTACATAACGATCCGGTTAGCGCCCACATGTCATATATAATGCTATTGTTCCCGAAGATATTTCCATGTGCCCTCGCTAAAGCGACGTAGTAACCATCCAGGACATCGGCGGTTGCAGTGGTAAAGCCATTGCCGGGGCCGCAGGCAATATGCCGCGCGGCTGCCGAATTTAAAGGATAATAAAAGGTATTGCTTCCGCCTGTCATTCCCAAGGCATCAAGCGACAAAATAGGAATCCGGCCGGCGGTATAACCGGCAATCACAGGCGCGTCCGCGCCGAAATCGTTAAATGTGCTGTAACCCTTATCCAGCATATATTGCGTATTGGCATTCAACAGCTGGCGCGATTGAGAAATCAGCATGGCCGCGCGCGCTTGGGCGCTGCTCTGGAAAAAGCTCTGTCCGACATAGACTGCGCCGGCAAGGGCAATCACCGCGACCAGCGCAATGGAAATAACGGTGATGATCAGATTCGACATATTAAGAGAGTATAAATACAATAAGAAACGGGGGCAATGCTTTGCCTGCCGGACAAGTTTAAGCTTGCAAATCCGGGCCAACCTGCCCATGTATTGTGCATGATGAACAAGATGAATTTATCTGCCGGTGCGGTTGCGGAAGCTGATCCGGTCTTTACCGCTTCAGCGGCGGATTTTCAGCAGACCATTTTGATGGCCTCAATGCAGCGTCCGATTTTGGCTTATTTCACCGCGGCGTGGTGTGGGCCGTGCAAACAATTGCGTCCCACGATTGAAAAAGTCGTGCGTGCGTATGGCGGCAAAGTCGGGCTGGCGGTGATTGATATCGACGCGAACCCCGATCTGGCGCAGGCGATGCGCGTGCAATCCGTGCCGCAGGTTTACGCCTTTATCGCGGGGCAGCCGGTGGACGGTTTCATGGGCGCGGTGCCGGAGAGTCAGGTTAAAACATTCATTGCTAAATTGCTTGCCATGACTGGGCAGGAGAGCGACGAGGGAGAAGAGAATAGTGCCGATCCATTCGCGCAGGCGATGAATGATTGGAGTGATGGGAATATCCCCGCGGCGATTATGGCGTTTAAGGAATTGCAAAATGACGCCGCGCAAAAAGCGCACGCGGAAAAGGCGGTAAAGTTTTTGCAGGATTTATTGCCGCACGCCGCGCCGGGTGCGTTGGAAAAGGCGCGGGCCGCCGCGGGTACGGCGGCGGAATCGCAGCATGTGTTGGCAATGGCGGCGCTGGCGCAGGGACAATTTGAAATGGCGCTCGACGCGCTGCTCGCCAGTATCAAAGCTGAGCGCAAATGGAACGCCGAACGCGCGCGGACGGATTTTGTTACGCTGTCGGAAATTTTGGGCCTTGAAGACGAGCGCGTGGTGGCGGCACGGCGCAAATTGTCTTCTATTCTGTTTTCTTGAGGCGCTGATGTTCAAAGTTTACCAGCC
>JABDAM010000022.1 GCA_013289145.1 Alphaproteobacteria bacterium
CGAATTTCACCGTGCCGAGGCCGAGCGGTGAAACATTAATCCCCGTTTTGCCCAGCGTGCGATAATGCGATTTCAAATTGATTGCCATGCCACATGATCCCATGGGTTATCCGCAATCTGCGCAGGCGGCAAAGGTAACGGCGTGATAGATTCATTTGATGGTACCGGCAATTTCTCCAAAACCTCCTTCGCCATCAAGGGCGCGAGCGTCAATTTATTCACCCACCCCAGTGTGACGTTCCCCTGCTGTTGATACGATGGCCGGTCCGGCAGCCAGCCGCGCGGATCATAACCTTCGACGCGCATTACGGGCAACGCGGCCCACGACATATTTTGCAAATCCAATTTCGGCAGATATTTTTTCAGCGCCGCCGCCGTTTCGCGGAATTGCTGCGCATCCGGCATCTCCACATTCTCCGCCACCGCGCCGCCCATGTACCAAACGGTTTCACCGCCAGACGTTTTGTGCGTTGAAATCGTAAAAGCCGGACGGAACGACCCGCCCACGCCATGCCAATAGGCATGCGGCAAATCGCCTTTTAACAAAACCTGTTTCAGAGGGCGGTGCTGCGACGCGGCCTTGATCCCCAATTTCTCCGCCAGCCATTCATTGCCATAAGCCGCCGCCGCGACGACACGCGCGGGCGCTAATTCCACATCGCCGATGCAAATGCTCGCCACGCCGCCGTCCGTGCCGATTTTAACCTGCGCCGCCGATGGATCATAATGATAACAAACATCCTGTAACTGTCCGAGCAGCGCGCGCAACACCGAGGCAATTTCCACACCCGGTTCATGCATCGCAATCACATTGCCTTTAAAACCCAACTCCGCCAGCCCCGCAGGCCAATCGGGTTCTTTTAAATTCTGAATGGTCTCACCCAGCGCCGCATGGCCGATCGCGCCCGCCAGCGTAGCAATCAACCCGCCCGGCACCAGCATATACTGCGCCTCCGCCGCCACGCGCGCGCCGCGCAGATCAACATCACCCCGGCCCGCCATCGCCGTTTCCCAATCTTTCGCGACCGCGGAAATCAACTGCGCCGTTTCATTCACCTGCCCCAGGAGAGCGTATTTCAATCCCGCGTGAATAATCCCCTGAGATTGCAAGGTCTGCCCAGCGCCCAGCGCGCGGGATTCTAATAATGCGACTCGATAACCCGCCCGCTGCGCCGCGGCGGCGATCCACAGGCCGGCGATCCCGCCACCCAAAACCAACAAATCTAAATTAACGCGCATTTTCAACAAGTTACCCCTGTAACACATCGAAACATAGCTTGATTGGGCGATGCGGGCAAGGACGGGTAAATTCCCCTGATGCCCTTCGACGCCGCACCGCCGCCGAAATATACCCTGTACCGCCAGCAACACACGCTGGGCGGCGAAGTGCGCCTGTCCGGCATCGGCGTGCATTCCGCCGCGGCGGTGGAGATTGTTATCGCGCCCGCCGCCATCGATCACGGTATCGTTTTTGTGCGCAGCGATTTGAACAAAAAAATCCCTGCCGATTTCCGCGCAGTCAGCGCGACACAATTTTGCACCGTTTTAAAATCAGACGGCGCGGAAATTTCCACCGTTGAACATGTCATGGCGGCTCTGCGCGGCCTCGGCATCGATAACGCCTTGATCTCCGTCAACGGTCCTGAAGTGCCTATTCTGGACGGCAGCGCGGAACCCTTTATCACCGCTATCGATGCGGTGGGCGTGGTCGAACAAAAAGCACAAAGAAAAGTATTGCGCGTACTGCGTGAAGTAAAAGCGCAAAACGGCAACGCCTGGGCCAGCATCGCGCCCGCACCCGCCAGTGAATTCGAATTCCAAATCGATTATCCCGGCACCGCGATCGGCACGCAGCGGTTTGAAGTTCGCCTGATCAACGGCAATTTCCGCCATGATATCGCGGCTGCGCGGACGTTCGGTTTGCGCAGCGATGTGGATAAATTACGCGCTGCCGGTTTGGCGCGCGGAGGTTCCCTCGACAATGCGATTGTCGTTGACGGCGATGAAATCCTCAACGACGGCGGTTTGCGTTTCGACGACGAATTCGTGCGGCATAAAGTTTTGGATGCCATCGGCGATCTTTACCTCGCGGGTGCCCCCATCCTCGGCCGTTACCAAGGCCACCGCGCGGGTCATACCCTCAACAACCAATTGCTGCACGCGCTGTTCGCGGATGAGCGGAATTATGCAGTAGAGACAATGGCAAACATTGCCGCCTAAACTGCCTGTCACCCCGGGCTTGTCCCGGGGTCTGTGTTTCCGCTAGCACATATTCTCAAGCACTGTGATTGCTTCACGGCAGACCCCGGGACAAGCCCGGGGTGACATATCATTATGATGAAATCATTTCCTGTGCTTTTTTCAAACACGCCGCTTTATCCGCGATGCGCTCACCTTTTAACCACCAATCCTCCACCTCCCGCAAAATCTCGCCCAGGCGCGGACCGGGCTCAACGCCCATTTGCAATAAATCCTCCGCTTGCAGAGGAAATTCACGCGGCGTGAAGTTTTCAATTTGCGCCATCAGTTGCGGCAACTCCGCATCATCTGCGCGCAACATCACCGCCGCACGAACGGCGGCGGCGCCGTGATGATACAAGGCATGGTTTAATTTCTGATAATCCAGTGTCGCAAACATTTTCACATCCGCACGTCCCGTGCGCGTAAATACAAATTGATCGAGAAACGCTTCATCAAAGTGTCGCGCCAGCCCGCCCCATGCAGCCAGATGCAACAGCCAGTTCTGGTGACCGTATATTTTCTCACGCGCCAGTAATTTTTTCAGTGCGATAATATCATTTAATTGCGGAACGACTTCTGCAAAAACTTGATCTTCATCCATCGCCGCATAGGCGGGCAATATTTTTTCTTGGGGATTTTCCAAGGATAATAATTTCTGTAACTCCTCCGTTACGCGTTCGCGCGATATTTTTAGCAAACCGGCACACCCGTCACGGCACGCTGCGCGGGAATCTGTATCCCACACATCCCCAAACCGCGCATGAAACCGGTAAAACCGCAAAATCCGCAAATAATCCTCGCGCACGCGCGTGGCGGCCTCGCCGATAAACCGCACGCGCCGCGCGCGCAGATCCGGCAGCCCGCCAACATAATCATAAACCTTCCCATCCGCATCCGCCGATAGTGCATTAATCGTAAAATCCCGCCGCCGCGCATCCAATTCCCAATCGCGCGTGAAGGCCACCACCGCATGGCGCCCATCCGTCACAACATCCTCGCGCAGCGTCGCGACTTCATATTTATGCCCGTCACGCCAGGCCAGCACCACGCCATGCGCCGCGCCGACATCGCGCACCGTAAAACCCGTCACTGGCAAAACCTGCATCACTTTTTCCGGCAGAGCCGTGGTCGCCAGATCGATATCGGCGGAATTCAAGCCCAGCACCGCATCCCGCACGCAGCCGCCGATAAAGCGCACATCTTCGCCCACCGCGTGCAAGGCCGCGATGACGCCTCGCGCACCGTCAAGCAGCGCACTCGCGCCTTCATCCTGCAAAAACCCAGCGGAAATTTTTTCCATAGGCGCGAGTGTTCCGCTTGCCCGCGCGCCTGTCAATCATTATCCTACACCCCACGGAGAAGACATGTTCAAATGGGGCAAACGCGCGGCCGAGGCCGCTGCGACGATATTGGATCAACTGAAACCTGAACAACAGGAATTGGCGCGGCAAACCATCGCCGATATTGAACAGGCACAAACCGCCCTCGCCGCCGCGCGCGACGCCATCCACCGCATTATCTTTGGCCAACGCGCGGTGGTGGAGCAATGCCTCATCACCCTCCTCGCCAACGGTCACGCGATTTTGGTCGGCGTGCCGGGCGTGGCGAAAACCACGCTGGTTGAAACCATTGCCGCCGCCGTCGGCCTGGAACAAAAACGCGTGCAGGCCACGCCGGACCTGATGCCCGCCGATATTTTGGGCAGCGAAGTGCTCGACACCGCGCCGGACGGCACGCGCAATTTCCGCTTCATCCGCGGCCCGGTTTTTTGCCAGATGTTACTGATGGATGAAATCAACCGCGCCTCCCCGCGCACGCAGGCCGCGCTGCTCCAAGCCATGCAGGAAATGCGCGTCACCGTCGCCGGGCGCAATTACAATCTGCCGCGCCCGTTCCATGTTTTCGCCACGCAAAACCCGCTGGAATACGAAGGCACCTATCCCCTGCCCGAAGCGCAGCTTGATCGTTTTTTAATGCAAATCGACATCCCCTATCCCGCGCGCGAGGCTGAACGCCAGATGTTGTTGGCCGCGTCGGGGGTGGAACGCGCTTTACCCGCGCCGGTAATGGATCCTGACACATTGGAACGCGCGCAAAAACTCGCCGCGCTCTTGCCCGTCGGCCAGCAAGTCCTGGATGCGATTTTGGAATTGGTTCGGTGCGCGCGTCCGACTGAAGAAACCGACATTTCAAATGGTCCGGCACAATTTGCCAAACTCATTCACTGGGGCCCCGGCCCGCGCGGCGCGCTGGCGTTACTGAAATGCGCGCGCGCCAAGGCGATGCTCGAAGGCCGCCTGTCACCCTCCCTAGACGACATCCGCGCCCTGGCGATCCCGGTGCTCGAACACCGCATGCAACTCACCTACAACGCCCGCGCGGATGGGCATAGTGTGCAGAGTGTTTTGCAATCCATCTTGGAAAATTTATTAGCCTAAACTTAAAGGTGGAAACCGTGGGCTAAAACCCGAACTTGTTCGCGGCTTTCGCCACCGCTGAACATGGCCGCAAATTTTAAATCTTCATTGCTCGGAGCAGCCTTAATATAAGGGTCTAAAAACAGTGCTTGAAATGCGCCGGCATAATTTTCAAACTCTTTTGGATCACAAGAAAGCACCAAATCCATTTGCCCCGGAGTCATCCGGCTGATGACATTATCGCGCATAAATTCAAATCTTTCCTGCATGCTTACAGCGCCGCCGATTTCAAAGCCGATCAAAATATCTTCAATAACGGCGGCTTTTAATCGTTCATCTGGTGAAAGGGGGCGAATGCCCTCTATTTTATCGGGATCGGCATCTGTCGCCAAAGCCCGCACAAACTTGGCAGCCGGTTCTCGCCAAAGGGTAGAATGTATACTGATTAATTGGTTAAAAATACTCTCTTCGTTCTCCATGCGGACAACTCCAGTTACCGATATCTTACCTTAAAAATATCGAATTTTCAAGAAAAATCGCATGGCGTCCGATTTCATATTGATTATCATGCACTTATGAAACTCATCGCCGAAGCCAGCGCAGCGGCCCAGGGGTTCCGGCCCCTGATCCTCCCGCATCACGCGCCGAAAAGCTTGTTCGGCACCGGCGCGCGCACGGCGAACCGCAGCGGCGCGGGCGAAGATTTTTTCCAGTACCGTGAATATGGTTTCGGCGACGACACACGGCAGATCGATTGGCGCCAATCCGCGCGCGGCGACGACATTTTTATCCGCGAACATGAACGCCTGTTGCCGCATCTGGTTTATCTCGATTGCGATACCTCGCCCGCGATGCAATTCAATTCGCGCCCCGGTCTGCCGACCAAGGCCTATGCGGCGCAGCGCCTGCTCCTCGCCGCCGCGCAATTACTGATGCAAGGCGAGAGCAAAGTCGCAAGCCTGCGCGCGTCAAGCGCGCCCGTAAATAGCAATGGCAGCACACGCAAAAATAATCTTACCGAACTCGCGCACGAAATTTGCACGGCGCATGACAACGCCATACCGCCGCTGCCCACATTAAAACCGCACAGCTTCCTACTCCTCGCCAGCGATTTCCGCCAGGGCGCCGCCGCGTGGCATGATTTCATCACGCGCGCGAGTGTCATGGGTTTGAGCGGCGCCTGCGTGCAAATGCTTGATCCTGTTGAACACGAATTTCCATTCTACGGCCGCGTCCGTTTGGAAAGCGCGGAAAACGATGATACCGCCGTCATCCCCAGTGCGGACATCGTGCGTCCGATTTATCTTGAGCGTATGGCGCGCGAACAAACTGCGATGGAGCAGCATTGCCGCCGCCACGGCTGGTTCTGGCTCAGCCTCACCACCGACCAGGCACCGCGCGTGCAGTTGAGCCAATTGCTGCAAATGCTAGGCACCCCTAGCAATTGATGGTATCAAAACCTGATGAAAATTTTGCTGCTGGCCGACACGCATATCCGCGACGCCAATGATTGGCAGGCGCTGGAAAGTTTTGGCGATATCGTCGCCGCTGCGGCGCCCGACATTATCCTTGGCTGCGGTGATTATGTTCATGAGGGTGTCACGCGATATCAAGATCCTGAAACGCCGGAATATGAACGCTTATTCGCGCAATTATCGGCCTGGGGTAAATCCTATACTATCTGCGGCAATCATGATGCGCTTAAAATCATTCGGCATCACAACCAAAAAATGCATCCGGACGTGGGTTTCTCCGATAAGGGTGATTTTGTGCTCGCGCTCGGCGATTACAACCTTATCTGCCTACAAACGCCGCCCGCCGTGACGGGACGCGTGCGTGCGAATGCCGACGTAACACCGCAACAATTGCAATGGCTGGCGCAAACATTACAAACGTCACGCATTGCTTATATCATTATGCACCACCCGCCCGCGGGCCAAACCTGGTCGGAGGATTTCGCCGCAATCATCCGGCCGCACGCCGCGAAAATTAAAACCATTTTATATGCCCATCAACATTGGCCGGAGGAATTGGATATCGCGGGCGTGCCTGCGATTTGTCTGCCGCCATTTGGACGGTTTTTGCCCGCACCGGGGATGGAGGCTACTCATGAGGAATTCCACCTTGTGCGCGGCGCGGGATTGCTGGATTTGGATCTGGAAAGTCCCTTAGCGCCCAACGCCGCGTGGATTTCACGAGTGGGCGGACGTCAGATGACATATCAGGAATATCAAAACGAATACCGACAATATTTCAGGCCTGAACCCATGTCCATCCCAGGAACACAGCCGTGACGGCGACAAATCATTTTTTCCATGACTGATTTTTTGCCCGGTCAGATCACCCTCCTTGCGCCGCATTATTTGTGGGCGGTTTTGGCGCTGCCGTTGCTCTGGTGGCTCCTCCGCCTCATCCCGCCTGAAGCCATTCGCCGCAGGTTTCCATCGTTGCGGCTGCTGCGCAATCTGCCGCCGTTGCGCGCGCAAACGAGTTATACGCCGTTCTGGCTGCTGATTTTGCGCAGCGTGATTTTGCTTTGCCTCACCGCCGGTTTTGCCGAACCAGTTTGGCGGACAGGTGAAATAGACGCGCCGCCGCCCGATCAACCCATCATCATTTTAATCGATAACTGCTGGGCCGCCGCGCCGAATTTTTCCGCAATGCGCGCCAAGGCGCTCGGCATTCTCGACAACCTGCCGCCCGAACAAAACATTGTCGTCATCGCCGCCTGTCCGGCCGGCGTGAATGCTGTGATCAGCCAGGGCGTGATTTCAACCCCTGCCGCACGCGCGATTTTGCGTCACCTGAAACTCCAAGACCAAGCCGCTGATTGGCCACGCGTCCTGGAAGCCATGCGCGCGCTGGATCTCGCGCCCATCGCGAATGTGAATGTGATTTCGTCAGGTTTGATGAATAATGCGGATGACCTGTCGCGCATGCTGCAAGAATTATCTGCCTATGACCAGGTCACCGTCGCCCTGCCGCCGGAAAACCATTTGCCGGTGATGTTATCAGCGGAAAATCAAAATGGCAAAATTATCGCGCGCGTGAAACGTTTCACCGTCACCGGCGCGGCGGATTATAAAATCATCACGCGCAATCAGACCGGCGGCATCGTGAACCTTGACGCGCTGAAAATTCCTGATGGCGGCGGCCAGCAAACCCTGCCCATTCCCATTCCGCCCGAAGCGACGGACGAAGTCGCCAGCCTGGAAATTCCAGACATGGGCCGTCTGGCGCGCGCGCCGTGGCAAGCGCCCGTGATGCCCGCGCGGATCGGTTTGGTTATGCGCGTCGGCGACCACTCATTTATTGATCCGAACCGCTATGTCGCGGCCGCGCTGACGGGTCAAACGCAATTGGTCACGGACGATTGGGCCGCATTGCTGGGCCAGAATTTGCCGGTGATTATCACCGCCGATCCGGAATTGCCGCCGGACCAAATGAACAATATCCGTCAATGGCTGGAACGCGGCGGGAAACTTATTCGCTTTGCCGATAAAACGCCGCCTGCGCATGGTGATGAGTTCATGCCAGCGCGCCCGGCGCAGATTTTATATCATTCGTCCGATAACTTTTTATCCAATGAAGCCATTGGCCTGACGGTTTTTCCAGCGGATAGTCCGCTGCATAATTTACGCCCATCCGCCGCGCCGAAATTTTATCAGCATTGGCTGATTGATACAGATGATTTGGATAATGCAAAAGTCTGGGCAAGTTATGACGATCAAACGCCGATGATTTTGTCGCGCACCGCCGGCCAGGGTGAAAGCATCTTGATCACAACGCCGCCCACGCCCGCGGGCGGCAACTGGATTTTCAGCGGCGCGTTTCCGGACATATTGCATAAGATTATTGAGCGTCCACGCGCCGCCGCGCCGGACGCGCCCGCCATCCAATCCGACCAGCTCATGGTTCTGAACGAAAATAACCTGCCTGATAGTATCGAAATCGCGGATTTGAATAATTTCAACGCGCAAACCGCGCTGGCGCCTTATTGTTTTATTCTTGCAGTCTTGCTGTGGCTGGCGGATCAGGCGCTGATCGTCACGCGTTTCGCCGGCTTGATGCGGAGCGAGAGATGAGCGATTTCCGCCTGATCTTCGATTTCGCCGCGCTGCCGCCACAATGGTGGTTCGGCATCATCGCGCTGGCGCTGACGGTGCTGGCGCTACTGGCGTGGAAATTGCGCGGCTTGTTATTCAGCCGCATCATCGCCCTGGCCGCGCTCGCGCTGCTCTTCATCACGCCGTATATTTCACACAATCTTTTATCACCGCTCGATCCGGTCGCGCTGATTATCGTGGATCAAAGTCCGTCGATGCAAATCAGCCGCCGCCCTGAACAGTTTCATGCCGCGCTGAAAAACCTGCAAGCCAAATTGCGCGCGAATGAAAATCTGCAAGTCGAACGCTATGACATCGGCGGCGATGGCGATAGCGCGACAAAAAATTTTTACCCGCCTTTCCGCCATCCTAAAAAAATATGATCCGGCGCAAATCGCCGCCGTATTTTTATTAACCGATGGCGAAGTTACAGACGCGCCGCCGCCCGGCGCATGGCCTGCAAATGGTCCGCCACTTCACGTTTTGCTCGTCGGCGCGCCGGATGAGCAAAATGCCTGGCTGGAAATCGCGCCCGCACCGCCCTATGCCCTGGTCGGCGAAACCGTCCAACTGCGCGTGAGGCCGCACTGGCGCGCGGCGGATTCGAATAGTGATCGCGCAATTTTGACGATCACCGACGGTAAAGAAAAATCCACGCGCACCGCCGCCGATGACGAATGGTTGACGATTGATTTTCCTATCCGCCATACCGGGCCGAACCAGTTGGTATTGCAATTACCAAAATTCGATGACGCGATTTTCCCGGCCACGCAAACCGCGCTGATCAATATCAACGGCATCGCGGGCGATGTTCATGTTTTATGGCAAAGCACTGCCTCCAACCCGCCCGCGTGGCTGCGAAGACTCACGGCCGACCCGCAAATCAAATTGCAAAACGCGCCCGCGGATAACGACCATTTTACCGGCAATGATATCGTCATTTTCAATCAGCCTTTCGCGCAGGCAAATACGAAATGGCAAAACAGCCTGGCGGATTATATTCGCGGCGGAGGGCATGTGTTATTTTTGCAAAACTCACCGCCCCAGCAACCCGTCATCCCCGCGCTGCAAAACGTCTTGCCCATCACCTGGAATGACGGCGCGGCGGCGGATAGCGCCGTCACTCTCACGCCAGCCGGTCAGATACATCCCATCACGGCGGATATGACGGATGAAATTTCCGGCCTGACCGCCCATTCCAATGCGGCCCCCAATCCCAATAACGATGCGAATGTTTTGCTGACCGACGGCGGTCATCACGCCTTGCTGGCGATTAGCAATGCGGGGCAAGGCCGCATCGCCGCATTGACGCAAAGTGATTTATTTGACGCCGCCATCGGTGAAGCCCTGCTGCGCCGCACATTGTTATGGCTGCTGCAAGAACCCGAACTCGCCACGCGCAATATCAATGCAGTACAACAGGGCGACGACGTGCGCATCGAATACAGCGGCGACGACAGCGTTCTGTCCTTGAAAATCACGCGGCCCGATCGCAGCGTGTTTGAAGCCCCCCTGATCCCCGAAAGCGCGGCTTTAAAAGTTGCGCATTTCACGCCGGATAAAATCGGCATTTACCGCATCAGCGACGGCAGCAGCGAAACCTTTTTTCCTTTCGGCAACTTAACAGCGCCGGAATGGCAACATACCGCCGCGACCGCGGAACACTTGTCTTTATTAGCGACAGCAACAGGCGGCCAGATTTTATGGCTCGCGCAAACGCCCGCGCCGGATGTGCGTTTCGTCACCGGCGAGCAAAGCGGCGGTGCAGAGTGGCTGGCGCTGCGCGAAAGCCGAGCGGCGACTATCACAGGCATCACCCTCACCCCGCTTTTACCCAAAATTGCGCTGCTTCTGGTTGTTTTTTGCGCGCTGGCTTATGCCTGGCAGCGCGAAAGCCGGTAAAATCCGCTTGAATTCCAGCGCCGTATCGCGGATAAAGCGATAAGGATATTTAATGCACCAGGATATTATCGACCGCCTTGCAACCGTGGATGCCGCGCCGGACGCGGTGCAATTAAACGCGATGGTTCGCGATCTGCCCCAGCCCGTCGCGACGCGGTTTTTGCAATCACTCACCACCGCCTACGTTACATTCGAAGATTCCAAAACCGCCGAAGGTTTTTTGGATCTGGTGCAAAAACTCGCGGCCTATTTCGAGCCCAAAATGACCGCAATCACCGCGGCCAATCAACAAAACAAAGTTTACTTCTGGATAAAACCCGCCGACCCCGCCGCCTTGCCGGAATTTGTCGCCTTTGAAAGTCTGGCGGAGCATTTCACGAAACTCCCCGCCGCATCCGGCCTGCGCGCGCAGGAAATTTTTGAAGCGCTGCTGAGCATGCAGCATCACAACGCCAGAGCGATTTTTGACGAAACCGGGCAAAGCATGCAATCCGGCAATGCGAAAACCATGCTGGCCGCCGAGGCGGAAACCGCCTTATCCAGATTGCAAGATCAGAATGAAATAAAAACCTCCGCTATTCTTTCCCGGACTCTCTTCGCAAAAAAATTGAAAAAAGACCTGACAGGCCGGGGCATGAACCATCAAATTAAATCCACGGATCAACTGTTTGAAGGTAATTTTCTGGGACTGCGCCTGTTAATCCAATTCAATAAATTGCCCGAGGATAAAAAAACGGCGCCTTATTTCTGGGCTTTGTATCAAAAGGTGCTGGACCCTTCCGTCGACGTCGGCAAAGCGATCGAATACACGGCGCACCAGATTGCGGCAGGCGAGTTGCAAGCCCAAATGGGCCCGGATGGCAGATTGATCGTGGCGCAAGATACCGGCAACGTCCCCATGACCGCAAAAGGCATCGCCGCCCGGGCGCTCCGGCCCAGTACCCCAGGAATCCAGGGTTTATCAGGCAGCAAAGCCCCCGAACTCCCGGGGCCGGGTTCCCCTTCCGGCCTGTAAAAATTCTGGCGGCGGCGATTACCGCTTGCGTGAATTGCGCGCTTTTTCTAATATATTGCCAATAATACAAACTTACGGAGCGGATCATGGCAAAAGGCAAAATCATCACCATCGCCCAGCAAAAAGGCGGCGCGGGCAAGACGACTTTGGTGATCCAATTGGCAACGGCTTTTCTCGCCGCGGGCAAAAAAGTCGCGACGATTGACATCGATCCGCAAGCGTCATTGACGCAATGGTTCACGATGCGCTCGCAAAATCTGCGTAACAAAAACCTGTTGTTGCACTCCCCCGTCACCGGCTGGCGCATGCAGACCGAAGTCGACCGCCTGGCGCGCGAAAACGACATCGTCATCATCGACAGCCCGCCTCACACCGAAACCGACGCGAAAATCTCAATCCGCGCGGCGGACCTCGTGCTAATCCCCGTACAGCCCAGCCCCGTCGATATCTGGGCGACCAAACCCACGCTCGAAATCGCGATGAAAGAAAAAGTGCCGGTGAAGTTGGTGTTAAACCGCGTCGCCAAACGCTCCAAACTCGCCAAGGCGATGCACGACAAACTCTCCGAATACGGCGCGGAAATCGCGAAAACCCAACTCGGCAACCGCATCAAATTCGCCGAAGGCCTGAACCGCGGCCTCGGCGTGATCGAAATGGGCAAATCATCGCTGGCCTATCAAGAAGTCGCCGAACTAGCCGCCGAAATCGCGCGGGATCTTGACGTGAATATTCGCATAGCAGCGTAATGACACAACCTTTGTCGTTTAGAAAAAAACTAGGTCTATTAGCCTTGTTTGGAATTTTTACCGCCGCGGTCGGCTGTTACGGCGGATTTAATGGATTAGAAGTCTTATCCTTGATCGGATATCCCGGATCATTTCTTGTACTCCTCCCTTGGAGTGACATTGTCGGCTTAAAAATTGATTGGGGATTTTACTTGCAAACCTTCGCTGTCGCCGCAGTTGTTAATATTATTTTTTACGCATTGGCTTTGTGTCTTTGGGAAATCCTGAAAAAATTCTCTGGCAAGCTTTTCCGAAAAAAGCTAGAACCGCAAACATGAAACCTGTTTCCATTGCCGAAGTTTCAACGCTTTATCATCGGCCTCTGCTCGACCTCGTATTCGAAGCCGCGCAGGCGCACCGCGCCAACCACGATCCGCGTGAAGTGCAGCTCTGCACGCTTCTCTCCATCAAAACCGGCGGTTGCCCGGAAGATTGCGCTTATTGTCCGCAAGCCGCGCGTTATGATACGGGCTTGAACAAAGAATTACTCCTGCAAACCGAACAGGTTTTGCAAGCCGCACAAAAAGCGAAAACCGCCGGCTCTACGCGTTTCTGCATGGGCGCCGCCTGGCGAGAAATTCCGGACGGCAAGGGTTTCAACCGCGTCCTCGACATGGTGCGCGGCGTCAAGGCGATGGGGATGGAGGTTTGCTGCACCCTCGGCATGGCCACGCCCGATCAGGCCGCGCGGATGAAAGACGCCGGAGTTTATGCCTATAACCATAACCTCGATACCTCACGCGAACATTACGACGACATTATCTCAACGCGCACCTACGATGACCGTTTGCAAACGCTCCAAGCGATTTCCGACGCGGGTATTTCCGTCTGCTGCGGCGGCATCATCGGCATGGGCGAAAGCCACCAGGATCGCATCGCGCTGCTCTGGCAACTCGCGAATTTGAATCCGCAACCGGAAAGCGTGCCGATCAACGCGCTCGTCCCCGTCGCAGGCACCCCGCTCGCCGAACAAGAAAAAGTCGACCCGATGGAATGGATCCGCACCATCGCCGTCGCGCGCATCCTGATGCCGCGCGCCATGGTGCGTTTGTCCGCAGGACGTATGGACATCCCGGAATCCGCGCAAGCCATGGCATTTTTGGCAGGCGCGAATTCGATTTTCACGGGTGATAAACTCCTCACCACCGCCAATCCCGATTTTGACTTTGACAAAAAATTGCTGGATAAACTGGGGCTGCATGGCCGACCTTCTTATAAAGCCGACATCACCGAACCTGCCATTGGCGGCGCGTGCGGCACAAAAACTGGCGGAGCTTGCGGCTGCGCATCGGCTGCGGCGGCTTAACGCGCCCGCCGGAATAGATTTCGCGAGTAACGATTATCTGCAAATGGCGTCGCACCCGCGACTGCGCGAAGTCCTTGCGCGCGCGTTGGACAACGGCCTCCCTGTCGGCGCAGGCGCCGCGCGGTTGCTGCGCGGCAACCACGATGTGATCGCGCAGTGCGAAGAATTTTTCGCACGCTGGCTGGCCCCGGCCTCCGCCGGGGTGACGGAGTTAAAATGTCTCCTCACCTCATCCGGCTACCAAGCCAACTACCTCTTACTTTCTTCACTGCCCCAGCGCGGCGACATCATTTTATATGACGCGAATGTCCACGCCTCCATGCGCGACGGCATCCGCGCGAGTGCGGCGAAGAGTTTCCATTTCAGGCATAATGATTTGGGAGATTTGCAACGATTAATCGCACAAAATAAAAATTCCGAACAAATTTTCATTCTCACAGAGAGTTTGTTCAGCATGGACGGCGACTTCGCCGACATCACTGCGCTGCACGACCTCGCCATTCAACACAACGCCATCCTCATCGCTGACGAGGCGCACGCAACCGGCATCTATGGCCCAACCGGCAAAGGGCTGTGCGAAAACATCCCGCGCACCCACCTGATTACTATCCATACCGGCGGCAAGGCGTTTGGCGCGGCAGGCGGGATCATCGCGGCGCGCGCGGATATCATTGATTATCTGATTAACATCGCGCGGCCGTTTATTTTTGCGACCGCGCCGATGCCGGTGCTGGCGCTGGCGCTGCAAACGGCGGCGCAAATTCTGGATGAAGAAACGTGGCGGCGGGAAAAACTTTTGCAAATATGCAAAAGTTTTAGAAGGGAGATGGGAGATGGGAGAGTGGAGAACAATAACATCTCCCCTCTCCCATCTCCCATCTACCCTCTCGTTCTGGGAACGGACGCGAAAGCATTAGAGGCTTCACAAAAACTACAAACCGCCGGCTACGATATCCGCGCCATCCGTCCGCCCACCGTGCCGGAAAACACCGCGCGTTTGCGGATTTCGCTCAATATCTCCCACACGCCGGAAATGTTGGATGAATTACTCGCGCTATTGAAAACAATCTAACCCGCGTGCGAAAAAGCCAGCCGCACAATATGATATAAAACCATTCCGCCCGCCACGACCAGATAGGCGCGCAAAACGCCCATCCACAGTTTCGTCGCGCTTGTCATCTGCATCGGCGGCAATTCATAGAGCGGCGGCATGCGCCATTCATCGCGAATGGAAACGTCTTCAATCGCTTTCTCCCGCGGCGCGCGCATAAACCAGGCCGCCACGCCGCCCGCAACCGCCAGCGCGCCGCACACCGCGATCATCGTAATCAGCGTCCGTTCATTCATATCCGGCCACAACACAGCGGCGGTCAAAATAACGGATAAAATCACCAGCACCGCCAAAACAATTCCGGTAAAAATATTCACGCCGCGCGAATTCACCCAAGGACCAAGCACTGCCTTGTCATTGCACAGCAACAATAAAAACACCGTCGCACTAGGCAGCAGCACGCCCGCCAAAGCCTGCACCGCATTCGTGAGCAAACCCAGCGGCATGCCGGGAATAACGACCAGCGCCGCCGCGATAATAATCAAACCGCAATAGACGAAATAAAACTCTTTCGCCTCACTCGGTTTGCGGTGCAGCGAATGGTTCAGTGACAAAACATCGCCAATCGCATAAGCGGTGGAAAGCGAAATCGCCATCGCGCCGATGATGCTGGCATCCAGCAAGGCAATCGCGAACAACACACCCGGCAAGCGGCCGTAATATTTTTCCAGCCCCGCCGCCACCGCGCCCGCGTCGACGAAATTTCCGAATTCCGGATGCCCAGCGAATGCGTGCGCGGTAAAAGCAATCATCGCGATCGCGCCCACGACGACAATCCCGATGCCGATCCACAAATCCACGCGTTCATAAGGAATAAAACGCGGCGTCAGGCGTTTGTCGATCACATAACTTTGCTGAAAAAACAGCTGCCACGGCGCGACGGTCGTGCCCACCACGGCGATAATCAGCATAATCACCTCATTCAACTTCGCGCCGTGCGGCAATTGCGGCACCAGCGTATCATGCACGATCTGCCCGATCGGCGGATTGATGATAAAATAAATCGGGATCAGCACCAGCGAACCGACGCATAAAATCAAAGCCATGCGTTCAAACTTCCGGAACGACCCCGTCGAAGCCGAAAGCATAATCAACAACGCCGCCGCGACCACGCCAAGTTCTTTCGGCAGCCCCAGATACCCAAGCGCTAAAGTAATCCCGATAAACTCCGTCACAATCGTCAGCGCGTTCAGCAAAAACAAATCGATCACGCTGAACGCGCCCCAAAATTTGCCGAAACGGTCCAAAATCAACCGCCCGTGCCCCACGCCCGTCACGCACCCCAACCGCAGCGCCATTTCCTGGTTCACATATAATACCGGAATAAGCAGCAACAACGTCCACAACAGCGACGTACCATAATTCTGACCGACCTCGGCATAGGTGCTGAACGCGCCCGCGTCGTTATCGCCGACCATCACAATCAAACCCGGTCCCAACACCGCGAGCAGCGTGCGCAAACGCGCCCGCCAGGTATCGCGGCTGCCCGTATCATGCATGCGAATGGTGCCCAGCGCGCCTTTGATATCGCCGACATGCGCGCTATCCAGCACAGTTTGCTTTTTCTCTGCTTGCGTCATGACGGCCTCCCATTCGTTGATAACGAAGGATTCGCAGCGTCAAAAGACACCCTCGCGGCGCGCGCGGCGCACACAAACCGATGATGGAAATTCAATAAATTTCCCGGGCGCATCAACGCCGCGGGCAGCCGAAAGGCCTTAACCTGGGACGTTAATCACGCGCAAATCGCACGGTTGGCCGCAACTGGGGACCTCTGGCACTGTCGTTTCCCTCTGGGTTGAAAACAGCTTTGGCGTAGCGTCATTTGCACAAAGGTGTCAAGCATTTTATGCGGCATTATTAATACATAACCGCCGCTTTAAAATCGCGCGGGTTTTAATGCGGAAAAGGACCGCTTAACCTGTTTTCCCTGGCCTGCTCAGCGCCGATCAGGCGAATATTCCGCTCATCAATCTGCCGATCCAACGCGGCATCCAAACCGGTCAATTTCAAAATTGGAAAATACGGCAGTTCATTCAACGTCGTAAATTCCGGCACGGAACGGCTAAAGGGTTCAGGGGACAGGCCCACAATATCCGATGCCGCCTTGTGCATTAAAAAAGATTTTAACCTGTTGACGGCATTAGGGGTGGCAAGCGGCATCAGATGTTCAGTCGCACGGCACAGAGAGGCATCCGCGCAAACAACCAGCATTTGATTGCAAAATACCTGAAGCCCGGCCTCAGCCGGCGTGGAGAAAAATTTTTCAGGCGTTTCGCAAACCCTGTCGATCAAATGAATTAAAGCATTTTCGCAGCCTTGAAAGTTCAGCTTAAACAGCGGTCTTTTATAAGGATCAAAAATATTTGAAATGGAGCCCGGGATTTCATTAATATATTCAGGCCACTGCGTCAGACCCACGTCAATCAGCTTTTGCGCCACATCCGCGCGCGAAACATCTCCGGCATGTTCATTAATATAATAGGCGATATCCCGCCAGTGACATGACGGCAGCGTTTTTTTGTGATCAAACCAGCCGTTTTCAAGCAGGATATCCACGGCCTCCAAATTGCCCGCCGAAATGGCGCAGGCCATCAGCGTCAGATTACCCACCCGGTAACTGATCCGCGAGGCAGCAGGCATCGCCATATCGGCAGCCAGCAATTTATTCAATAAGTCCACCTTGCCCGCCGCTACGTCTTTAAACACCTGGCGGAGAGCGGAGAAATCCATTTTTTCTGCCGTAAATTTCATTTTGCCTCGAAATATATCGGCCCCATCCTAGAAAAAACCCACCCTGAAAGCAATAAAATTGTAACCTCCTTCCATTGAATGCGAATAACAAGGGACATAGGAGACATCATGCATAGCCTCGACATCGCCCTCGCCTTCCTTGAAGGCATCGCGCTCATTATTTCCCCCTGCATCCTGCCGGTGCTGCCGCTGGTGCTGGCCTCGGGCGCGAGTGGCGGGCGGGGGCGGCCTTATGGGATTATCACCGGATTTGTCGCGGCCTTCAGCGCCTTTGTTTTGATCTCGCGCCAGATTATCGCGGCGCTGCATATTGAACCCGACGTCATCCGCAACGCGTCGCTGGTTTTATTACTGGCTTTAGGACTGGTCATGTTATCCGACCGTCTATCCAAAATTTTCTCCACCGCGACGCAAGGCCTCGCCGACCTGGGCGGCAAAGTCGGCTCCGGCAACGAAGGTGGATTTTTCAGCGGCATTTTAATCGGCACGCTGATCGGTTTGGTTTGGACGCCTTGTGCGGGGCCGGTACTCGCCGCGGTATTGGTGCAAGTCATCCGCCAGCAAACCGACGCGCAAAGTATTTTCGTCACGCTGGCTTTCGCCGTCGGCGCGGCGGTGCCGATGCTGGCCATCACCCTGGCCGGACGCAAAATTTTATCCCGCGCGAAATGGGTCACAACCCATACCGAACTGCTGCGCAGAATTTTTGGCTGGTTGATTATTTTATCCGTCGCCCTGATGGCCTCCGGCCCGCAAATTGCCGCGCGATTTGACAATCAACAAAGCGCCAGCAACGCGCCCATCACAGGCTTGCAAAACGCCCTGCCCGCGCCCTACGCCGTGCCGGAAATCGCTGGCATCACGGACTGGATCAATTCCAAACCGCTAACGATGGCGTCTTTGCGCGGCAAAGTCGTGCTGGTGGATTTCTGGACTTATTCCTGCATCAATTGCGTGCGCACCCTGCCGCATATTACCGAATGGGACGCGAAATACCGCGACAAAGGCCTAGTCATCCTCGGCATCCACGCGCCCGAATTTGAATTCGAAAAAAACGCCGATAACGTCCGCGCTGCGGTCCGGCAGCACGGCATTCAATATCCCGTCGCGCTCGATAACCACCTCGACACTTGGTCGGCATTCCACAACCAATACTGGCCCGCGCATTATCTCATCAACCAAAATGGCCAGGTTGTTTATACACACTTTGGCGAAGGCGATTATGATGTCACGGAAAACAACATCCGCTATCTCCTCGGCCTGACGAGCGGCGTCGCGGCGCAAGACGAAAAAGTTTTTGCCGCGCAGCAAACGCCGGAAACCTACCTGGGCCACGCGCGCGGCGAGCGTTATGATGGCGATGAAATCCAGCCTGACAGCCTGAAAGAATATCACGCCGCCGCAAACTTGCCACCAAATCATTGGACACTATCCGGCCAGTGGAACGTCACGGCGCAAAAAATTATTTCCGGCGAAAGCGCATCCCTCACCCTACATTTCAATGCCAAAAAAGTTTTCCTGGTCATCGGCACGGCGGATAATAAACCTGCCGCTGTCACCGTGAAACTGAACGGCGAAATGAAAACCATTCCTGTGCCAAACCACAACCTCTATCAACTCGCCGATTTGCCGACCGCGCAAAACAACACCATCGAAATCACACCTTCGCGTGCGGGCGCGGAGTTTTATGCCTTTACCTTCGGCAATTAATCTCCCTTCTCCCTGTAGGGAGAGGGAACATACAAATGTAACGCATTGCTATTTTATTCCGCGCTTCTAAATTAACCCTGCAACCTCAAAGGAGATCCGCATGACACCATTATACACCGCACAAGCCACCGTTACCGCAGGCCGCAACGGCCACGGTCAAACTTCGGACGGCGTGATCAAAGCTGACTTTTCATTGCCCAAGGAAATGGGCGGCGAAGGCAAAGCCGGCGCGACGAACCCCGAACAATTGTTCGCCATGGGCTACGCCGCATGCTTCGGCGGCGCGGTGGCGATGGTCGCGCGCAACCAAGGCAAAAAAATCGGCGCGCCGACTGTGACGGCGAATGTCCACATCGCAAAAGACGAAACGAGCTTTCAATTGGCCGTCACCCTCGAAGGTTCCGCCGAAGGCGCCAGCGCCAGCGAAATGCAAAGCCTGATGGAAGCCGCACACCAAGTTTGCCCCTATTCCAAAGCCACCCGCGGCAATGTCGAAGTCACGCTGAAAGGCCAGGAAGCGAAAGCGGCGGCGGCCTAGGCCTGCTTCGCCTCAATCACACGCTGCCGGATATTCCGCGCGCGCGTGAAAACAGCTTCAAGCGCATCCGCGTCACCGGCGCGGATGCGTTTTTGCATCAGGGCGATATCCTCCGACAGGCGTTGCAGCATTTCCAAAACCGCATCGCCGTTGTCCAGGAAAATATCGCGCCACATCACCGGGTCCGCCGCCGCCATGCGCGTGAAATCGCGGAAACCGCCGGCGGAGAATTTAATCACTTCGTCCTGCAATTCATCTTCCAGATCCGCCGCTGTGCCGACGATGGTGCGCGCAATGAGCTGCGGCAGGTGCGACGTAATCGCCAGCACGCGGTCATGGTGGTGCGGCGTCATAATTTCAACGTGCGAGCCCAGTGCATGCCAGAAGTCAAATAACTTGCGCACGGCTTCGCTATCCGCGCCATCCGGCGGCGTAATCACGCACCAACGGTTTTGGAACAGCGTCGCATCCGCATGCTGCGGCCCATGTTTTTCGAGGCCCGCAATCGGATGCCCGCCGATAAACGTCGCCCCCGGCAAAAACTTTTCCGCCGCCGCCATCACGCCGCGTTTGGTTGAGCCGACATCGGAAACAATAACACCCGGCGGCAAATGCGGCGCGATTTGCGTGAAGACTTTTTCATAACTGCGCACCGGCACGGCGACGATCACCAATTCCGCGCCGTCCAGCACCGCGACGTTATCATGCTGCACGTTATCGATCATGCCGTGCTGATGCGCCCACAAAACATTATCCGCATTCACGTCCAGCGCCGTGATGAACTTCACCCCCGCCGCGCGCGCCGCCAGCGCGACGGAACCGCCGATCATGCCGATGCCGATAATGCCGATTTTCTTAAACACGATTAACCCACGGCCTTGGCACAACGCCCAACCAGCCCGGCACGTCCAAATGAAACCCGTCTTTCATCTTAATTTCATCGCCGTCGCGGTACAGGGTAATATCATCACCGCTTTCCTCCGGACACACACGCCCAATCGTATAGGCGCGCGCCTCGCCGCCGTCCGACAAAAACGGCATCAATCCCATGATGTGAATACTGTCATCCGCCGCAATCGCGCGCAACACGCACGCAACACCCTCGGGCGTATTGGGCAAGACAATGATATGCAATTCATTCGACAATAGCTTCTCAACCGCTTCGTCCAGCGAAACGGTTTCCAGCGTCACCGCATGGCCGAAATCACGCCGCGCCGCTTCGCGCAGAAAAAATCCGCTGCCCGTGCCGACCGCGACCGTCAAAGGTTCCTGCAACATAATCGCCGAAGAAAAAATCTCCCGCCACATCTGATTGATCAAATTGCGGTCGAGCGACGGATCCGCCTCCGCAAACAAGCGCCGCAAAATTTTCGCTTCACGGCCCGGGCGGTAAACCAGATGGCCTTCCGCCGCCTTGGCCGTGCGGATGCGGTCAACCAGGCGTTGGCGCGATGTCAGCGCCGCCAAGATCGCTTCATCCTGGGTATCGATTGCGATGCGCAGGGTTTCCAGCGAATAATTCGGTTTTTGATGGTGGTGCTGATGCATGGCTATCTTGTGCCCAAACTATTTACATGGGCCGGATTTAATTTCAAGTTCGCATAAGACGCGCGCGGCGGCGTTTCCACCGCGATGCCCGCGTAACGTTGTTTTTGTGCCGCCGCGATAAGGACACCGCCGCAGGATGGCAGTAAATAATTCCCCGCCGCCTCGATCCCGCGCGCCAGACCGCGCAGGATTTCATAACGCGAAAAATCCAGCGGCGGCGCAAAGAGCGCAGTTGAAATGCCAAGTGTCGAGAGTTGCGCGCCCAACAACAACCGCCGCATTTGCGCCGCGGAAAAACTGCGGCCCTCACCCCAAGGCGTATGTTCAAACCACTGCCAAATCCCGCCGCGGTTCGGCGTGACGCAAATCAATCGCCCGTCGGAAACCAACACGCGCTGCATCTCGCCCATCACGCGCGGAATGTCGGGCGCGAATTCCAGCACATGCAATGCAATGACGTTATCAAACGTTACATCGCCATAGGGCAGTGGCATTTGCGCGGCATCCACCGCGATTACTTCACCGCCGGTGATGATTTTAATATCACCCGCAAAAGGCGCGGCGAAACCGACGATCAGCGTTTTGGTCGTCACGCCGCGCGTCAATAATGTTTGCAAACGCGCGCACAAAAAATCATGCGCCATTTTGCCGACGGAGGATTGGTAGAATTCCGCGATCATTTCAATGCCTCAAACAGCGGTGCTATCAACGGCAAATCCGCCTCCGGCATCGGATAGTTTTTCAAATCCACCGGCTTTACCCATGCAATCTCGGCATGTTCGCGCGGCGCGATTTCACCCTGCCATTGGCGCACCAGATATAACGGCATCAATAAATGAAAATCATCGTACGCGTGCGAAGCAAACGTCAGCGGCAACAAACACCCCGTAAAAACCGTAATCCCCAATTCCTCTGCCAGCTCGCGCACCAGTGCGCCTTCGGGCGTTTCGCCGCCTTCAACTTTGCCGCCGGGAAATTCCCACAATCCGGCGCGCCTTTTACCCGCGGGGCGCTGGGCGATCAAGACGCGCCCCGCCGCATCCACCAGCGCCGCCGCGACGACAAAGACCACCGGCCCTTTCGCGCGCCGCGCCATCACATCCGTGCCACAGCAAGTCATGCTGTATTGCAGCATAATCTACAGCAATAACCAAGCTTATAAAGTTAAAGCCTGCCTACCGCCCTTTGGATTCCCGGCATTGCTCTGCGCGCTTTTGCCAAACAGGGTCTTGGCGGCCGGGGTTTCTTTAAACTGTTTGAATTGCGCTTGGCTCATACCCAAAGTAGCGGAGAACAAACTATCAATTTTTCTTGTTGCCGATTTCAAATCAGGCGCGTTCAAAGCGGTTTCTTTAGCAACGCGCAAAATGCCCACCACGATTTGGGTCGAACTTTTGCACAAAACGCTTCCTCCCTTATTATGCCCCCTGTTCCCATTCGAGCTGCGGCAATGAGGCAGCAATTGCTCTACGGCATTCATAACAGAACCGATTAAGGCAATGCCTTTGTTTGCTTCACCTGCTTGATCGGCCAAAGAAATAATCCGTACCGCCAAACAGTCTAACGTTTGAATAGGAGCCTCGCCGGATATGTTGGACGCAGTGGTATAAGATTGCAGTTTGTTCAAATTATCGCCAAAGGATTGGATCTGCTGCGGTAATTCTTGTTTAACATAATTTTTGATTAGCGACATTTTGCGTTTCTCCCGTTTGTGCGAAATCTGGATGCGATCCTATCTATTTTCCTGGTTTTGTGTCAAACAAAAATTATGCAGCCTAGCGTTTCTCCGCCCCATCCCATTACCACCCGCTGGTGGTGGGTGCGTCATGCGCCGGTCATTAATCCCGACGGCTTGATGTACGGTTCATCGGACCTGCCTTGCCACACCGATGAGCCGGAAGAACTCGATCACCTTGCCGCCACGCTGCCTGTCACGCCGCATTGGCTGATCTCGCCGCTGATGCGCACGCGTCAGACGGCCGAAGCCATTCTGGCAGCGCCCGCCGCCGCGCATTTAGGGAAACCCGAATTCCGCATCATCCCCGAATTCATCGAACAACATCAAGGCATCTGGGAACAGCAAACCTGGGAAAAATATTACCGCGAAAAATCGAACGACTTTCCGCGCCATCCGTTTTGGCACGCCTATGCCGATGAAGTGATGCAAGGCGGCGAGAGTTACGCCCAAACCCTGGCGCGCGCCCAACCCGTCATCGACCAATTGACGCAAGAATACTTGGGCCAGGACATCATCATGGTCGGCCACGGCGGCGTCATTCGCGGCGCGGTCGCGCATGCGCTGGGGCTTTTGCCCGATGCGGCGCTGACTTTTCAAATCCTGAACTTATCGCTGACCAGAATCGATTATAGAATAGAACCCGATGGGCGGGAGTTCCGGCGCGTGATCACACTCAATCGCACGCTGGGGCCGCCGCCGCTATCCTATGAACACCGCTATGCCCCGAAAAAGGCCAAAAAGGTTTAACTATGAAACTCCGCCGTCTCGCCGCCCTGCTCCTGCTCCCCGCGCTCTTCGCCTGCGCGAGTAATGAAACGCGCGACCTCGGCCAGCAACGCGTGCTGGTCAGCGAAGCGGCCTCGACCGTCCTGCGCCTCAAGGCCGATCCGGAATTTTCCGGTCTGAAAGATTATATCAGCCGCGCCAAGGCGGTTTTGATTATCCCCAATATGTACCGCGCGGGCTTCGTCGTGGGCGGCGAATACGGCAAGGCGGTCCTGATCGTGAAAACGGGTGAAGGCAATGCCGACATGACCCCCGTCGCCACCGCGCCGACCCAAGGCATCCAAACCGAAGACCTGCAAACCGGCAGCAAATCCGGCGGCCAGCCTGAAACGCAAATGGCGGCGCATGATGAACCTGCCGCGGCGAATGCGGGCAGCGGAACAGGCTGGGGCAACCCGCTCTTTTACCGCCTGACGGCTGGCAGCGTCGGCCTGCAAATCGGCGGCCAGGCGGCGGAAGTCGTGATTACGATTATGACGGATAAAGGCCTCAACGCCCTCCTCGACCATTCCGTCAAACTCGGCGGTGATTTATCTGTCGCGATGGGCCCCGTGGGCAAAAACGTCGCGGCGGCCAGCGGCATGGGCATGGGCGCGGATATGTATAGCTTCGGCTCCACCGCCGGATTATACGGCGGCATTTCCCTGACCGGCGCGGTGCTGACGGAAAACACGGATTGGAATCTGATGACCTACGGCGCCAGCACCGACCCGCGTGAAATCATGATGCACTCCGACGGCCCCTTGGCCGGCGTTGGCGCACTGCGCTCGGCGCTCAATCAGTAACTGTCATCCCGGGCGAGGCGCAGAGCGCCATAGACCCGGGATCCCCGGATAGTTAAGAACCTAAATCGTCACGGAATACTGGGACCAGCTGGACGATTTGCACCATCCGCCCCCCACAGCCCGCCAAGACGATTTACGCGCTCCACTCTTTCAACCAAGCTTACGTTTTGACTTATATTAACGCCGCATGCCTCATACATTTCGACCATCCACTTCGCATAAGGCCGCTGAAATCCTTTTTCCATCATCTCTATAAGCTCACACTTGAACAAATCTCTATTCAGCCCCAGCACGGCCTCCCGAAATCTATCGAACGGAAGGTCTTGCCGTGTCTGAGGATCAACAAGCGATACCCAGACATTCAAACCATTATATTCCGTTCTCATGGCGTCCTGCCATTGCTCAGGACTTAAATCCGCCCGCAATTGTGTCATTGCACCCGGAACGCCTGCCCTTGCCACACTGTGGATAACCTCAGGACGGGAAATAGCCTCAAGCCACTCTGCGGAAGTCTGGCACTGCTTCCTGGCTTCTGCCAGCCCTTTGCCCTCAACAAGATCAACATTTTGAAAAATATTATCTTTTACAGACAT
>JABDAM010000023.1:0-16728 GCA_013289145.1 Alphaproteobacteria bacterium
CCAGATGGAATGGATGGGGATTGGAAACGTGCGTATCGGACATGGGTGGACCTCGATGTGAATCCTTATGACCTATCATAATCGGGATGATTTGTTAATTGCCCCTTTAATTGCCTTGGAAATTCTTTTGCGCCTCTGCCGCCGCGCGCGACCCGGCGGGGTAGAATTCATAGGACAGCGTGATTTCCTGCACGTCCCGCATATTCGGGTCTGCCAGCATTTTGGGGTCGATGTAAAAAATCACCGGCATGCGCGCGGTCTGATGCGGCCCGAGCGATTGATTGTTAAAACAAAAACACTGGGTTTTGACGAAATATTTTCCGGCCTTCAGCGGGTTTACATTATGCACGGCAATTCCCGTTGTTTTCGCGCCCGATGTATTGCGCGCCGTGTAACTCATCATCCCTGTCTGGCCGATCAGGATGGGCATCGTCGTCTGTTCGGGCCTGAAATCCCACGGCAGGCGCGCATCGACGGCGGCGTCAAACCGCACCGTGATGCGGCGCGTATTCGCGGGGATGTTGTCCGGCGCGCGGGCAGCGTTTTGTGTCGTGCCGCCCAAACCCGTTGCGGCGCAAAAAATACGATACAGCGGCACGGCGGCGAATGACAAAGCGATCATCACGACCACCACCACAACGGCCATCAACATAATTCGCCAGTTGCGCCGCGCGAGGTCAGTAGGATTCATGCGGGCTTGCGAGCTGCGAGGCGCGCTGTTGTTCCGCCAAATGGCCCTTTACAATCGTCAAGACAAAGAGCGCCACAACAACCGCAACCGCGATCGCCATCACCACCCGCGCCCGTTTCTTTTGCTGCGCGCGGAAAGCCGCAGTTTGTTCAGGCGACAGGGTTTCCATCACGCCTTATCCAGCACCATTAACAGAAAAATCATAAAGAGATAAAAAATGGAATAGCCGAACATCTGCCGCGCGGATTTGTAGTTATGCGCGTTATCACGGTCGCGCCAGACGCGCAGCGCGGCAACAACAAAAAGCAAATTCAAAATAATCGCGCCGACGAAATAAATTTTTCCGGTCAGGCCGATAAAGCTTGGCACCAAGGTCAGCGGTAACAACAGCAGCGTATAAATCATCATCTGCATTTTCGTGTGGCGTTCCCCCGCCACGACAGGCAGCATCGGAAAACCAGCGCGCGCGTAATCTTCCCGCGCATAAAGCGACAGCGCCCAAAAATGCGGCGGCGTCCAGAAGAAGATAATGAGAAATAAGAGACAAGAGGCGAGAGATAGATGACCCGTCGCCGCAGCCCAACCGATCATGGGCGGAAAAGCGCCTGCTGCGCCGCCGATGACGATGTTTTGCGGCGTGCGGGGTTTCAGCCAGATGGTGTAAACAAAAATATAAAACAACGCCGCCGCCGCCAGCAGCGCCGCCGCCAGCCAATTCACCGCCAGGCCCATCAATGCCGTACTCGCGCCGATACAAAAAATCCCCAGGCCCATCGCGTCATCCGCCGCCACGCGCCCCATCGGCAAAGGCCGCCCGCGCGTACGCAGCATCAAGGCATCTTTGTCGCGCTCCAAAACCATATTCACCGCCCCCGCGCCGCCAGCGGACAAGGCAATGCAAAAAACCGCAATCGCGGCGATGAAGGGATGAATGGCGACGGGCGCCAGCAACAATCCGCACAGGCCGGTAAAAACCACAAGCAGCATGACGCGGGGTTTGAGAAGCTGCACATAATCGCGCACTTCGCCACTGATCGCCAGGCGATCCAACGTATCTTTCACAGCCGCCGTCATAGGCTCAGTCATAACGCCAGAGCCGGTCAGGCGCCAGAGGGTAAAATATTTCTTGCATCGCTTTCACCCCCTGGTTTATGAGAGGGATAGGCTAAAACCCCTGTGGAGCGATGTAAAATGGTAACCCCCGGTCAAAAAGACTCTCTTGAAAGTTTGAGGTTGTTTGGTGAAAGACATCATTCGGCCAGCCGCCTGACGCAACATCAAATCAAAATTCTGAGTTTGATTGCACGCGGCAAAAAAAGTAACGAAGTCGCTGAGAAAATGGGTATTAGTAAAAGAACCGTAGATTTTCATTTAACCTTGATATGCCTGGAACTCAAGGTGAATAGCGAAAAACGAGCCACGCGCCAGAAAATGATAAGAACCGCAAGGGAGATGGGCTTTCTCCCCTTTGAAGCGCCGGAAAAAAACTTTCCCTTGGCCTTATAGGCTATAGGTCCCGATCAGTGAATGACCGGCTGTTCCTCAAACTGGTGGAACGGCGGCGGCGAAGGCAGGGTCCATTCCAACGTCATACTCTCGTCGTTCCAGTAATTCGCACTGGCTTTTTTGCCAAAGAACAGCGCGTAAAACGTGAACAGCACAAACAGAATGACGGAACCAAAGCTGATATAAGACCCGATCGAGGCCACCATATTCCAGCCCGCGTAAACATCCGGATAATCCGGAATCCGCCGCGGCATCCCCGCCAGGCCCAGGAAATGCATCGGGAAGAACGTGGTGTTCACGCCGATGAACATCAGCCAGAAATGCAGCTTGCCCATCCATTCAGGATATAAACGCCCCGTCATTTTGCCGAACCAGTAATACCAGCCGCAAAAGATCGCAAAGACCGCGCCAAGCGACAGCACGTAATGGAAATGCGCGATGACGTAATAGGTATCATGCAGCGCCGTATCCATGCCCGCATTTGCCAAAACCACGCCCGTCACGCCGCCGACGGTGAACAAGAAAATAAAACCGATCGCCCACAGCATCGGCGTTTCAAATTTAATCGACCCGCCCCACATGGTCGCGAGCCAGGAGAAAATCTTTACGCCCGTCGGCACCGCGATGATCAGTGTCGCCGCCGTGAAATAGGCCTTGGTATTCACATCCAGCCCCACCGTAAACATGTGGTGCGCCCAAACGAGGAAGCCGATCACGCCGATCGAAATCATCGCGAACACCATGCCGGAATAACCGAACACGGGCTTGCGCGAGAAAGTGCTCACGACGTGGCTAATGATGCCGAAGGACGGCAAGATCATAATGTAAACTTCAGGGTGGCCGAAGAACCAGAACAAATGCTGGAACAGCAAAGGATCCCCGCCGCCTTCAGGCAAGAAAAATGACGTACCGAAATTCCGGTCGGTCAGGAGCATCGTAATCGTGCCGCCCAAAACCGGCACGGCGAGCAGCAATAAAAACGACGTCACCAGCATCGCCCAGACATACAGCGGCATCTTAAACAGACTCATGCCCGGCGCGCGCATGTTGAAAATCGTCGTGATAAAATTGATCGCGCCAAGAATGGACGACAAACCGGCCAGGTGCAGCGCGAAAATCGCCATATCCACCGCCATCCCGGGATGCCCGACTTTTTCCGACAAGGGCGGATAAGCCGTCCAGCCGATCCCCGCGCCGCCATCGACGAATGCGGAACCCAGCAGCAGGCACAACGCCGGCACCATCAGCCAAAACGAAATATTATTCAAACGCGGGAAAGCCATATCCGGCGCGCCGATCATCAGCGGCACAAAATAATTCCCAAACCCGCCGATCAGCGCGGGCATAACGGAAAAGAATACCATCAACAAACCGTGCGCCGTGATAATGACGTTCCACATCTGGCCGTCTTTCACGATATGCCACGCGGGATTATGCAATTGCGCGCGCATGATTTCGGAAAAACCGCCGCCGATCAAACCGCCCAGCATGGCGAAGATCAGGTACAAAATCCCGATGTCTTTATGGTTCGTGGAAAAAAGCCAGCGCGTCCAGAAACCTGGGACGTGGTGGTCATGCGTATCGTGTGCGTCGCTCATGTTATTCCTTCGCTGCGAATTGTGAATGGCGCGCATCCGAATACTTCTTCTGTGCTTCGGCGAGCCACGCCTGATATTTTTCCTTGCTCACCACTTCGACCATGATGGGCATATAGCCGTGATTGACGCCGCAAATCTTGTTGCACTGGCCGTAAAATGTGCCTTCCTGCGTCGCGTTCACCCACACGGCATTCACGCGGCCGGGAACGGCCAGGATGTTAACGCCAAAGGCGGGCATAAAAAACGCATGGATCACATCCGCGCCGGTCACCAGAAACTGTACATTGGTGTGAACGGGGATGACGACATGGTTATCCGTGGTCAGCAAGCGCGGCTCACCCGGTTTCAAATCCTTATCCGCCACCAGATTGGCGTTGAAAGAAAAATTGCCCGCGTCGGGATAGGCATATTCCCAATACCATTGATGCCCCGTGACCTTGATCGTCACCTCAGGCTTGCCGGGCGCTTTGTCCGCATAATAGAGTAATTTGAAAGACGGCACGGCCAGCACCAGCAAAATCAAGACCGGAATCACCGTCCAGACGATTTCAATCGGCACGTTATGGGTGAATTTGGCGGGCACCGGATTATTGCGGGCATTAAAGCGCACCATGATATAAAGCAGTAGGCACAGTACAAACACGACGATAAAGGAGATCAGCCACATCAAAAGATGATCGTGAAAGTCCGTCATGCGCTCGCGGATCAAGCTGGCGGAGACGGCCAAATGCATAGGCCATTGGTAGGCGTGAAGGTCCATGGACGGATTTATCCTGTTGAATCCCCTTAACTTTTAGCGCATTGGAAAAGCGATGACAATCCAGCAGCATTTGGCGGAAATTCGCGCACGCATCGCTGCGGCGCGTGCGGCGTCACCGCGCAGGCAGGATGTGGAATTACTGGCGGTGAGTAAAACGCATGATGCCGATGCGGTACGCGAAGCCATTGCGGCGGGCCAGCACGCCTTTGCCGAAAACCGCGTGCAGGAAGCCGCCGCGAAATTTCCTCCGCTGCGGGATGAATATCCCGATATGCGTTTGCATCTGATCGGCCCGCTCCAGACCAATAAAGCGCGCGATGCCGTGCGGCTCTTCGACGCCGTGCATACGGTGGACCGCGCGGCCCTGGCGGAAAAACTGGCGAACGAAATGGCAAAGCAGAATAAAAAGCTGTTATGCTTTATTCAGGTGAATACCGGCGAAGAAATTCAAAAAGCGGGCGTCAGCGCCGCGCAGCTCCCCGAACTGCTAAACTTTTGCCGCACGGATGCAGGCCTGGAAATCCAAGGCCTCATGTGCATCCCGCCCGTCGCCGAACCGCCGGAAACACATTTCAAATTGCTGGCGGAACTGGCAACAGAATACGCATTGCCATTATTATCCATGGGCATGAGCGCCGATTTTGAGGTCGCCATCCGCCTGGGCGCAACCCACGTGCGCGTGGGCTCAGCGATTTTTGGTGTGCGAGATTAAGGCCCCTTTGGGCTAATCGCCAAACTGCGCTGAAAAACATAATCTCCCGAACTGAGCGGTGGAGACATGACCCCGTTATAGGCATTGGCCGCAACAACCGTCAAAGTCTGGACAATTGACAGTCCAAGCCAGGCCGATATGCCTTTATAATGATTGGCCAAATCCTGTGTTTCAGCAAAAAAGGGTTTTACTGCCTCGATAAAAGGAATGTAAAATTCTCCCCAGGCGCGGGTAAGGGCCTCGGCCCTGGGATCAAAAAATTCTTCCTTACCATAGGTATGGATGATTTCTGCGGTTCCATGCTCAGCGATGCGCCGCTGGTTAATCCCACGCCATTTCTCAATTTCACGTTCAGAGTAAAAGTGCGGCTCTTCCACTTTATGCATGTAATAAATTTGCGGAACATCGTCATGAAAAAAAGTATTAATTTCATGATAAAGATCCCGTTGGGGATATATGACATCGCTAGTCACAACAGAAGGTCTTGCGTTCAAGGAGATCGTATTTTCCTTAATATTCCTCATCCCGTTATTTTCGGGAAAATAGCTAACAGTTTTTTCAAAAGAAATGCCCATATAATCAAAAAATTGGCAATGATCTTCGATAATTGCTCCCGTTTTTTCCTCAGGCTCCGATATAATAGCCGCGACCATATTACCTAAATTGGATAAGGAGCTTGATTGACTAACCCCCAGGCCCAATTTCCCCAATTGTAAAATACCTTCCAGAACAACGGATGGGATTTGGTCATCCGGTCCAAAAGCGGAAAAATAAGATTCTTGCGGCATGATTATTTCCTGCGTTTGATTTTAAGAATACAGGGCTTTATAAGCTCCAATCCTTTTAAATTCAAGAAACTAATCCTCTTCCGGCGGCACCAGCCCCTTATAATAATACCGCCCCGGTACGGTTTCGCCGTCGAATTGGGCATAGGCCGGGTGATGGCCCCAGCAGTTATAACCCATGCCTTCATAAAGGCGGATCGCGTCATGCTGCGTCGCGCGGATGTCGAGGTTAATCAGGCGGCAGCCTTCGTGCCACGCGGTGGCTTCGGCGGCATTGATCAAGGCATGGCCCAATCCCACCTTGCGCGCCCAGGGCGCAACGAACAATCCAACAAGACTGCCTGAAAAAAACTGCGCCTCGTTATTCGCGGGCGGGCGCGTCAATTGCACCGCGCCGGCCACGACACGATCCAATTTGCCGATAAAAACCTTCCGCTCCGGCACCAATAAGGATCCCTGCCAATAGCGTTCCAGTTTTTCGCGCGGCGGCGGATGAACCCAGCCGAAACCGCCGCCCGCCTCAATCGCGGCGATGGTGGCGTCGCATAATTCATCCAATTCACGGCGCGATAATTTGTTCGCTTGAAATATTTCGATACCGCCCTTGGGCGCTTGCTGTTGTTGCGTCATGCCGTGCCTTTTAAAATATCGGCGGCAAATAACCAATCCAAAAACGCTTGCTGGCCGAAAATAACATGGGAAATCATATCGGGCGCCCAGGCGAACACCAGGATAATGGCATGCAAAACGATATGCAGCATCACACGCAAGATCAGCATCAAATCCGTGGCGATTTCATGGTTGAGAATATAGCTGTAAAGGCGCGTATGCCAAATCGCGCCGGCGGTATAAAGCAAGCTGAAAACACCGCCCAGGCACAGATACACCGCCAGCGCGATCTCACTGTCTTCAAAGCGGCGCAGGGAGCGGATGTGCCAGCGTTCTGGGTTCATCATACGTTGCTCTGGGTTTTGGCGGCCTTTTCCGCCGCCATCAAGGCGCGGCGCAGTTCATGCGGCAAGGCGGGTTTCAGCATAATCGCGTCAAAACCATCGTTGATAATCGTCTGCGTAATCGGCGAAGTCAATAACACCAATCCCGGCAAGGTACGCGCCGCCAGTGTCTTGCGCATGTCGAGCGCGACGTCATTGGCGTTATAATTCACATGATCCGCGATCAAGGCATGGCTGATGTTTTTATCCACGGTCAAATGTTGCAGGAATGCTTTTACTTCATGCACGACCGTCACCGCCGCGCCCAAAGACTCCAATTGCGCGCGAATATTTTCCGCCGTCACGCGGGAAGGTTCCAATAATAAAATCTGGGCGTTTAATTTCTCCGGCGCTTCGCCCGGCACCACCGGCAGCGCAATATCAAACCAGAATTGCGTGCCTGCCTGTTCGTTGCTGGTGACGTGAATGTTGCCGCCCATCAATTGCACCAATTCGCGGCAGATCGCCAATCCCAATCCCGAACCGCCATATTGCCGCGCGGTCGAGGCCTCGGCCTGGACATATTTTTCAAACACGGATGCCAGGCGATGCGACGGGATGCCGATGCCGGTATCACTGATGGCGAAACGGATCTTTGGCTTGTCCCCATCCCCCACGCGCGCGATCGTCAGCGTAATTTGCCCCTGGCGCGTAAACTTCGCGGCATTGCTGAGCAAATTGCCGATCACCTGTTTCAAGCGCAGCGGATCGCCCGTCACCATCCGCGGCACATCGGCACCCAGATTGATAATGAATTCCAAATCCTTGCCGTAAATTTTTCCGGCGTGCAGCACGGTAACTTCGCGCAGCATTTCTTCCAGATCGAACGGGATTTGTTCCAGCGTCATATGGCCGGATTCCACCTTCGCCAGATCGAGCAGATCATCAATAATCGCCAGCAAATCCCGCGCGGCGGACAGGATCACGCGCGCCTGTTCCAATTGCTGGGGCGGCAAAGGCGCCATTAATAACATTTGCGCCATGCCGAAAATCGCGTTCATCGGCGTGCGGATTTCATGGCTGACATTCGCCAGAAACTGGCTTTGCGTGCGCTGGTTTTCTTCCGCGCGCGCGTGGGCTTGGCGCAGATCGTTCCAATCCGTGATGTCTTGTATCGTGCCGACGATCAAAGACGCTTTGCCCGCGTGGTCGAAAATCGGACGGCCGATGGCGCGCACGACAATCGCATGGCCGTCATCGCGCACCGCGCGCAAATCCGCCTGATAAGGATGGCCTGTTTGCGCCGCCTGACGCGCTTTTTCCTGTAGAACTTTAAAATCTTCAGTGTCGAAATAACGCGCTTGCGAACCGCCCTGCGGCGCGCCCAAGGCGATGTCGCGGCCAAAGATGTTGAATGTTTCTTCGCTCCAAAACAAACGGTCGGAAAGGATATCATATTGCCAGGAACCCAAACGCGCGATGCGCTGCGCCTCGTTCAGCATGTCCTGGGTGAATTCCAGTTCCAATTGCACCAGGCGTTCTTCATGCACATCCTGGATCGTGCCGGTCAGGCGCGAACCTTCGCCCAGACGCCGCACTTGTCCGCGCCAGCGCAGCCAGCGGAATTGGCCCGCCTTCACTTGCACGCGCACCATGATTTCAAAAGGCTGCGCGCCTTCCGTGATGTTTTCAAAAGCCGCGACAAAAGTTTCGCGATCCTCACCATACAAATGATTTTGAATATCGATAAAACTGGGCTGATGATTGGTCGCGCGCAGCAGAAATTTCGCGTATTCCGAAAACCAGAACCGCCGCGCCGCAATATCCCATTCCCACAACCCCACCCCGCCCGTCGCCGCGATATCAGCGGCGCGGTTGGCATTGCCGGACAAGAGGGTGAGGAAGGACATGGGCTTGGGTATCACGATTTGAGGAGGGGGAGAAGTAACAAATAGGATACAGGAAATAACCTCGAGATCCTGTATTTGCTCAAAATTCACAAAAATTTTATTTTTACTTTCATTGCCTGTGTGTTACCATCAGCTGATTATATTATTATCAAGGATTAACGAAATGACCGAACAAGCAACACATCAATCGTCTAACCCTTACGGTGAGTCTAAAGAGTATAATTTCCGGGACCCTAGAGAGGTTGCCCAGGTATACGCGGATTCTGACGCGAAATACCCGAAAACACAGCTTATTCGCGGTGGCGAAGGTCTCCGAGAATTCGTTGGATTTTGGAATAAACCTAGAGAATTTGGAAATCGTAACATAACATATTCTCGCATCAATGGCGAAGAACTAGAACCACGTTACCTGAACGGTAAACAAACAGGTGTTGCCCGCAATCCTTCCCGTGATAGTTCTCAAATGGCCGATATAGTTAAATGGGCCTTTCCGGATGAGGCGGAGGAAATCCTGACCGCCGCCGTTCAGATTTTATTAGAAATGGGGCGGCTGGCTAAAAGTGGCTGGGAAAGAGACAGCCTGATTGCCAAGTCTTGCCATTTGGCAAATGAATCTGGAATCGAGGTAACGGATGCACAGCGGGAAGCCGCCAAAAAGGCAAACATCGTTAACTTTTGCAACATCCCAATTACATCATCCACCGAACTTCCTCGTCCGGTAAGACCAGTTAATTGGGGAGCGCCTCCTGCGAGCAGTGGCTCAGTGGATGATCCTAGCTATAACCAACTACAATCGCAAAGAAACGACCGTCTAGCCCGTGACATCGCAGCAGGCCGCGTATGGCCAACTTATGGCAGTCTTGATATGCCCCATTGATAAGGCAATCATTCGGGCAATAAAAATCTGAAAGCTCCTGGTATTTGTTGATTTCCAATCGCAAATGCTGGCAGCTTTTTCCGTACTAAAAACCCCCTTCTCGCGCCTTGCCAAAATAAGGCCGAAATGGGCGCTAATTTTATTGTCTCTCCTCTCTTGTCCCTTGTCCCTTAAATCCCCATAACAACCCCATGCAAAGCCATCATGAAAAAACCATCTACGGCACCACCGTCGTGGCCGTGCGGCGCGGCGGGAAACTGGTGATCGCGGCGGACGGGCAAGTCTCGCTCGGTAATACCATCTTAAAAGGCAACGCGAAAAAGGTCCGCAAACTGGCGGGGGACAAAGTCATCGCCGGGTTTGCGGGCGCGACGGCGGACGCTTTTACGTTGCTTGAAAGATTAGAAAAGAAACTGGAACAATATCCCACCCAGCTCACCCGCGCCTGCGTTGAATTGGCCAAGGACTGGCGCACCGATAAATACCTCCGCCGCCTCGAAGCGATGTTGATCGTTGGCGACCGGGATACGCTGCTCATCGTCACCGGCACCGGCGACGTGCTGGAGCCTGAGGACGGCGTGGCCGCCATCGGCTCCGGCGGGAATTACGCCCTCGCCGCCGCGCGCGCATTACTTGACCAGGAAAATTTATCAGGCCTCGACATCGCGAAAAAATCCCTCGCCGTCGCCGCCGAGATTTGCATTTACACCAATACACACATGACCGTGGAAGAACTGAATTGATGACCGCCGTTGCCCTCACCCCCCGCGAAATCGTTTCCGAACTGGACCGTTACATTATCGGGCAGGACAAAGCGAAAAAATCTGTCGCCATTGCCCTGCGCAACCGCTACCGCCGCCAGCAATTGCCAGAGGCGATGCGCAACGAAATCGTGCCGAAGAATATTTTGATGATCGGCCCGACGGGTTGCGGTAAAACCGAAATCGCCCGCCGCCTGGCGAAACTCGCCGATGCGCCTTTCATTAAAGTCGAAGCGACGAAATTTACCGAGGTTGGTTATGTCGGCCGCGACGTGGACGCCATCATCCGCGACCTGATGGATCTCGCCATCGACATGGTGCGCGAGCGCTGGCGCAAGAGCGTGCAAGCCAAAGCGGAACAGCAGGCCGAGGAACGCGTCCTCTCCGTCCTCGTCGGCGCGAGCGCGAGCGAAAGCACACGGGAATCCTTCCGCAAAAAAATCCGTTCCGGCGAACTCAACGACACCGAAATCGAACTCGACGTGAACGACACTTCCAATCCCGGAATGCCGTCCTTCGATATCCCTGGCATGCCCGGCGCGCAGATGGGGATGATCAACGTCGGCGAAATGTTTTCCAAAGCCTTTGGCGGCCGCACCAAACGCCGCCGCATGACGGTGGCGAAAGCATTGGAAGTTTTGGTGACGGAAGAAGCCGATAAATTATTGGACGAAGAAAAACTCGTCACCGAAGCGAAAAATTCCGTTGAACAAAACGGCATCGTCTTCATCGACGAAATCGACAAAATCGCCGCCCGCACCGACGGCGTTCGTTCGGGTGGCGACATTTCCCGCGAAGGCGTGCAGCGCGACTTGCTGCCACTTATCGAAGGCACCACCGTCTCCACCAAACACGGCAGCGTGAAAACCGATCACATTTTATTCATCACCTCCGGCGCTTTTCATGTCAGCAAACCGTCGGATCTATTACCCGAACTCCAAGGCCGCCTGCCCATCCGCGTCGAACTCGCGGGCCTGACGGCGGAAGATTTCGCACGTATTTTGGTTGAGCCCGAACACAGCCTCATCAAACAATACCAGGCCCTCATGGGCACCGAAGGCGTCACGCTGAACTTCGCCGATGAAGGCATTCAGTCCCTCGCCGCCCTCGCGCACCAAATCAACTCCAGCGTTGAAAACATTGGCGCGCGGCGTTTGCACACGGTGATGGAAAAACTCCTCGAAGATATTTCCTTCACCGCGTCCGAACGGGGCGGCGAAGCCATCACCGTCGACGCCGCCCTAGTCAAATCCACTGTCGGCGATCTGGCGCAGGATGCGGATCTTTCCAGATATATCCTGTAACTTTTACTAACCCGAAACTGTTATAATAGTTCAACAGTGGAAGCCTGCGCCGAATTAATGCCTTCCATAAACTTTTTAGTAATCCAGGAGATAGTATCAGCTTCATCAACCCACCCCAAATTTAGATCTTTCTTATTATTCTCACCGCTGACTATTTCAAGCGTACCTTTGGTGCCTGCTTGCTTTGAAAATTGCGTATTAGTTCCCGGAACAAACTGTGTTTTTAAATTTATTGCAGTAATATCATCCCCGACTAATCTGAAAGTTTCACCAACGATAGCCTCTAATTCACCATTAGACGTGGCTAAAGCCTGGATCATTTCTTTGGAAAAACCAGAGAATGATATTCTTTTGAAAGGTTTAGACATAAGTTTCTCCTTGTGAAAAGTTTTTTATAAGGACATGAAATTTCATCCTTGAATGTTATTTAAGCAGAGTAACTGGCTATTTTTCAAGCTTTTTTCGATTTTTCATGTAACCATTTGATTCTAAATGATTTTCTGAGTAAAAATGATTTTTACTTCCAACCCATTCTCTCCACCAAACACCAACTCCGCCCCATGCAACCTTGCAATCGCCGCAACCAATGATAACCCCAGCCCATTCCCCCGCGTCGTGCGTGCCAGATCCAGGCGCACAAACTGTTCCAGCACCCGCGCACGGTCTTCGGGCGCAATGCCCGGGCCGGTATCCGCCACGCTAATCACCGCGTGATGCGCATCGTGCGAAACCGCAATCGTCACGCGCCCGGCATCCGTATATTTTACCGCATTATCCACCAGATTTAACAAGGCCTGCAACAATAACTGCCGGTGCGCCGTCACAACCGCGCCGCCTTCGCCGTGCAGTTCCAGATTCAATCCTTTATCCTCCGCCATGGGGCGATAGAGATCCGCGACGTCCTCCGCGACTTCGAACAAATCCAGCGGTTTCATATTCGCGCGCGCCGCGCCGCCTTCGGCTTCGGCGATAGACAGCAACGCGTTAAACGTCGCCAGCAACTGATCGCTTTCGCGAATAGTGTAATCGATTTCATGGCGTAATTGTTCCGCATCGCCGCGCCCGGTCAGAACCAATTCCAAACGCGATTTAATCCGCGTGAGCGGGCTGCGCAGATCATGCGCCAAATTCGTCGTCACCGCGCGGATGGAGGCGACCAGGCGTTCAATTTCCTGTAGCATTGAATTTAACGTCTCCGCCAAACGGTCGAATTCATCGCCCGATCCCACCACCGGCATGCGGTGCGACAAATTCCCGCGCATGATGCGCTCCGCGCCGCGATTTAAAACATCCAGGCGGCGCAGCATATTCCGGCTCATCAAATAACCGCCGCAGATTCCGAGCGCGAGCGTAATCGCCGCGCCCCACAAGGCCGCCTGAATCATCGTCGAAGTAAATTTTTCCGCCGGACGAATATCCATCCCGACCAACAGCAACTGCCCATTCGGCATCGAAGCCGTCAGCGCGCGCATGGTATATTGATGCGCGCCGCGCGGAATGACGAAACGCAGCCAGTGATCTGCCTCCGTCGCTTCCACGGGCCAATCGGGAATATTGCCGAGTACCGGGCGGTAAGCGTTATCGACCAGCAGATAAACCCAGCCGCCGACCTGATCGTCTTTCAACCGCGCCTGAATGACATTCTGCAAACGCCGCGCGCCGCCGCGATGGTATTCGGTTTGCAGATCATCCATTTCACGCTGAATGGATTCATCCGTGATGCGCAACATATTCCCCGCCGTGGCGAAATAAACAAAACCCAACACCGCGATCATGGAGACGCCGAAAATCAGTACATATAACAACGACAGACGAAAAGTCGAAGTGCGGAACAGGCGGGGGGAAAGGTGGAGCATCGTTGACGGTTATAACCGATTTAAAAAAGTTTTCCTCCCCCTGGAGGGGAGAGGTGGCATCGCGCAGCGATGACGGAGGGGGTGGCAGAGGTGGGGTTAGAGAAAAAATGGAAAACTTAAATCTTTCCTCAACCCGCACCACCCCCGCCTCAAATTGCTAAGCTCACTACGCTACGCTTCGTTCACTAAGCAATTTGATCCTCCCCCCTCCAGGAGGAGGAGTTTTCAGTTTGCCTTAATCATATACCCCGCGCCGCGCACGGTTTGCAGCATGGCGTGGGGAAAACCCTTATCAATCTTTTGGCGCAGGCGCGAGATATGCACGTCGATCACATTCGTCTGCGGATCGAAATGGAAATCCCACACGCCTTCCAGCAGCATGGTGCGCGTCACCACCTGGTCGGCGTGGCGGATTAAATATTCCAGCAGTGTAAATTCACGCGGCTGCAAATCAATCTCTTTTCCCGCGCGCGTGACGGTGCGCGTCAGCAAATCCATTTCCAAATCGCCCGCGCGCAGCCGCGTTTCCGCCGCGCCCGCGCCCTTGCGCCGCAAGAGCGCCTCAAGCCGCGCCAGCAATTCCACCAGGGCATAGGGTTTGGGCAAATAATCATCCCCGCCCGCGCGCAGGCCCGTGACGCGGTCATCGACTTGATCCAGCGCGGATAAAATCAGCACCGGCGTTTGGTCGCCCTTTTGCCGCAGCGTGGAAATGACGGACAAGCCATCGCATTTCGGCAACATGCGATCGACGATCATGGCATCGAATTTATCTTTCTGTGCGAGAGTCAGGCCCGCTTCGCCATCCGCCGCATGCACCACCGCATAGCCCGCATCCTTTAACCCCGCCGTCAGGTTGGCGGCCAGTTCGGGATCATCTTCGATGATTAAAATGCGCGGCATCACGAACTCCCTTTAACTTCCCTTGCCGGCCAGCATGGCAAGGCCAAAGAGCAACAGCGCCGCCGCCTGGAGCGCCACACGCAATTGCATCAAACGGTTGCCGTATTTGGCATTAAAATCCCCGCCCCGCGTCATGGCATACAAACCCGTGCCCAGCGCGGCCAGGGTGGCGATCATCGCGATGACCATCAGGATCAGAAAAATAGAGGACATCCCGCGAATATAGTACTGTTTTTCCTAGCTGGCAAATAGCCTAGCCTGGCAATCCAGGGATAAAAACTGGACTTGTTTGAACCGGATTAGGGAAAATCATCTGGGGTTTATTTTTAGTATCAACTAGCAACCACCCGCCCGGCTGCTCCGCCCGGCAATAATCGGCAATTGCGGCGGCATTTTCCATAAGGCTGTCATTTGTTATAGTCGGTTGTGAGAAAATAATGGCCCTGACACCGGAATACAATCTGTTTGTCTTAAAAATTCTACTGGCTTCTATGTCACAGCTAAATAAAATACACCCTGCATCCCGCGCCGCTGGAAATAAAATCTCGTCACAACAACCGCATGCACCCACCTCATGCAATTTAACGAGCTTTGCTTCAGGCAGAAATTCCCGCACAATCGTGTCTAAGGTTTGGAGCCTAGCTTCACCATAAGCGCCCATAGATTCGTCAAAGACAATATTAAGGCCGTCAGGTTGGCAAGCCTTCCGCAAACGGTCAAAAATAACGCGATACTCCTCCTGATATGTCTCAGGCTCTATGACAATCCCTTTTCTGGCAATGGTTCTATGCGCGTCACATCGCATTGCAATAATATCAGGTGTTTCTATGCCGCGTGGCCATGGGCGTCTTGGGTTTGGATTACCTAAAATGCGAATGCCGTTACGATTGTAAAGTGCCATTATAGCTCCGCATTTTATAGCAACGGCAAGAAAAATCAATTTAAATTTGGGGGCAACCTGGCCCGCTTCTTGCAACACCCTCGCAAAAGAGCAAAAATTGGGTGGGACAATGGACAATACAACTGCGATCAGCGCCGCCGCGCCCGCCGACAAGCCAATCACGGCGGCGGATTACCACACCCTGGGCCGCCGTCAGGCGGAATTCTGGGCCAGCCAGGCCGAGGCCGCCCGCAAAAGCGGCACAGACAAGATTTCCCTGGGTTTCAAAGACCTCGTTGACCTCATCAACCCGTTTCAGCATATCCCGATCATCAGCAATATCTATCAGGCCGTCACGGGCGATAATGACATAAAACCCGCCGTCAAACTGGTCGGGGACACGATGTTCGGCGGGCCGCTGGCCGCCGTCTCCAGCGGCGTGGACGCCATTGTTAAACAGGCCTCGGGCAAGGATATGCTCGAAACTGCCATGAGCTGGTTCAGCGGCGACGATGCCAAAGCCACCGCCGTGGCGGCGAATGGCAACACGGCCAGCCCCGCTGCTCCCGTTCAGACCGCCAGTAATGCCGCCGCGCCTTCTGCTAATCCGACTTTGACCAATCCGGCCGCTGCAACCGCCGTGCAGCCTGCGATTAACATACCCAAGTATGGCCTGGCCTCAACGGGCACGGGCTCCGTCACCACACCGGCCGCCGGCCCGGCCCAGCAAGTCGCCGCCGCGCCGCCCTCCGCCTTTTTCAATGGCCTGCAAAAGAATGGCGCCACCGGCAGCAAAATGCCGATGCCCGCCAAGCAAAACGCCTATTTCAATCCCAAGTCCGTCAATCCCGTCGCCCAGCAATTCACCGGCCTGACGCCCGCATCCTTAAAAGGCCTGACGGACAACAGCGCCGGCGTGGGCAGCGCCGCGATGCCTGCCTCTGGCATGATTATTCCCGCCAGTGTTTCGGCCAACGCCACCCTGGCGAGCAGCAGCGTGATGCAAGACACCGCGCAAAACCCGCAAAGCGATTTCGCCAAAAAAATGATGTCCGCGCTGGACCGTTACCAAGCGTCACAGAAAATGGGCGACGGCGATGCCGCGCCCGCCACCAGCATGGGGATGTAACCAGCCCTTTTAACTGGCTCCCCCTGGAGGGGGGAGCTGGCGCGCGGAGCGCGACTGAGGGGGTGGCTGCACTTTCCGCCTTAAATCGTTTTCTCATTCACAACCTCTGCCACCCCCTCCGACC
>JABDAM010000023.1:16738-18905 GCA_013289145.1 Alphaproteobacteria bacterium
AATTGTGCTTGACATTTATTCCTACTAGGACTATAGTCATAAGTAACATGGGGAGACGTACGACTCCCTTTCGTTCGTTGCGGCAAGATGCGTCCGGCCAGGTCTGGTTCGGCGCCACTGTCCCCGCTCGCCATTCGTGGCCTCTCTGGCAAGGAGGTTCCCGTGGGCGGAAAAGTACAGCCGCAATGTATTGGCCAAGGTAACCCCGGGGATACTTTTTCCTTAGGATTCCTTAGGAACTGGGATTTCAGGATGAATAGGGCGTTGGAAAATAACCCCTAAAATCCTATTCATCCTGAAATCCTAATGTCCTATCATCCCACCGATGATCGAAGTTTTTCCAAATACGCTCAGATTTGACGGGCGGAGCTATGCCTGCGCGCTGGGCCGCGCGGGGATTATTGCGCGCGCCGATAAACGCGAAGGCGACGGCGCCACGCCGGAGGGTATTTATCCGATCCGCAGCGTCTGGTATCGGCCGGACCGCATCGCCTTACCCCCCATCGCTTTTTCTTCTTTTCCTATCACTCCCGCCGACGGCTGGTGCGACGATCCCGGGCATCCCGATTACAACCGCCACGTCACCCTACCCTTCAAGGCGAGCCATGAAAGGCTGTGGCGCGACGATGGTCGTTACGACATCCTGGCCGTGCTTGGTCACAACGACGATCCGGCCGTTCCAAATCTGGGCAGTTGCATTTTTTGGCATATTGCTGCTGAAGACTACGCGGTTACCGCAGGCTGCGTGGCGACAAAGGCTGAAGATTTATTAAGCCTCTTGCCGCTATTATCGGCGCAAAGTGAAATACACATTCATCAGGCCGTGAGCAGGTAAGAAATCGCACAGGTTTTAACGCGGGAACCTGCGGACTTCTCACCCATTCACGGCCCAAAAGCCGACCCTGCGGCAGCGGGAAAACGAGAGGGTGAAATCATTCGGGGTCAGGGTACATCGCCCCCGCACGCCCACCGTCTCATTTTCCCGCCAGCGCGGACGAAAGCTCACGCCGCCTTGCTGGTTTTCACCGGCACGGCCACGGGCTTGGCAAAGGCGGGTTCTGCCGCCGGTTTTTTACTTTTGATCGTCTGATGATAATGGGTGACTTCGCGCTCGGTATTTTCGGCCAGGTGCAAAATCTGTTTCATTAGATTTTGCCATTCCTCGCCCGCTGCGCCCGGTTTCAGGTTTTGCGCCTCGCCGTGCAGCAGGTACACCAAGCCCCGCAGGTGGTTAAGGTACATCTTGCAGCGTTCCGCCAGCATTTGCGCCTGTAACAAAGTGTCCATTTCAGTCTCCAAAAGTAAATAAAGTTAAAGTTTATGTTCAACCACCCCTCGTCTGACCTAGGCCGTTCGACAAAAAGCAGCTTATAATTTACTTTATGTCGAGCGCGGGTCTGAAAGCAAATTATTTTTTACTTTCATGCAAGTAAAATTGAAAATTTTTCAATTCGGTCATGAAAACGTAAGGATTTCCGCGATAAAATAAGGAATGCTGACGCCCTCGCAATGCCGCGCCGCGCGCGGGTTTTTGAACTGGACCCTGGCCGATCTGGCCGCGGCCTCCGGCCTGTCGCGCGCCAGCCTGAACGCTTTTGAAAGCGGCGGCGGGAATCCCAAAACGGAAACCCTGGCCCGGATCCGCCAGGCGCTGGAGAGAAACAATATTGAATTCACCGATGAACCCGGCGTGCGCATGAAAAGCCAGCGTTTGGAAGTCACCAAACTGGAAGGCGAAAGCGCCTTTGAACGGCTGATGGACGACGTTTATCAAACCGTCTTGATCGAACGGACGGATGTTTTGCTGACAGGCTATGAATTGCAGCTTTACCGCGACGCGCCCGGTTATTTTCCCCTACTGCGGCGCCAGATGGAGCGTTATCAAAAACACGGCATTAAAGAGCGCATGATCCTGCCCGAAGGCGACCGTTCATTCGCTTTCCCCAAAGAGGTCACAACCTATCACTGGCTCAGTCACGAATTTTTCAGTCCGGTGCCGATGGCGATTTACGGCAATAAACAGGCCATCACGATTTTCGAACCGCTATTCACCGTGGTCATCACGGAGAACGCCTTGGTCGCGGCGGCTTACCGGAAACAGTTTGAATTACTCTGGTCGCTGGCGAAACCGCCGCCTTTTACCGAAGAAGAGATGGAAGCCTTCCGC
>JABDAM010000023.1:18915-20292 GCA_013289145.1 Alphaproteobacteria bacterium
CAAGCTGATATTACAGCGACGGCGTTCTGTCGCCAAAAGGCAAAGGCAATTGCGGATTGAGCGTTACCCCGACGGCTCGATTGATCTCGGCCAATAATTTCCGGTGTTCCGCAGGCGCGCGCGAAGCGGCAATCATATCCGCCTGAATAAAGGTTTGAATCTCTTTCGTTTCCGGATGGCGCAGACCGTTTATCATATTCAGGTAGATTCTGATTTGGCTGTTTTCAAGTTCCAGAATATCCCGATGCCCCAGAAAGCTCAGCATTTGCGTCGTTAAAACGGAGCGTTCCAAATCCAGATCTTTACCCTCTGACGGAAATTTTAATTTCGCCTCCAGAGTATTGCCGAAATGAGCCATCTGCCGCGCGGCGAAAATCTCATGCAGCTTCTCGGTCGTTTCCGATTCCACGATGGCGCCGAAATGCCGTTTAACCTGGTTGGTCGGCTCGTCCGCCTTATGCAAAGACAACAAAACGCCCTTTTTAGACAGGACGCCGTCAATCCGCCCGACCAGATCATCCAAGGCCGCCGGGCTCGGCGCGTAATAACCGCTGTGCGACAAAATCACCAAATCCGCCGCACCGGCTTCAAACGATTTCCGGAAATCAAACGAAGGATCGAAAATATCCTCTTCAATAATTTTATCCGCGGGGCGGTGAATGGCCTGCCGCGCCGCTTTAAGATGTTCGGAATTCTCGTCGCAGGCCAGAATCCGGTGCGTCACGCCATGTTCATCCAAGGCCTGGCGCACACAGGTGGCATTCGCCCCCGGACCGCAGCCGACATCCAGAATGGTAACGGATTTTCCCGCCAGCAAGCCATGACCGACCATGGCATTCACCGTAGCCCTCAGCCATTGCTTTTGGGTTTCCTGTTCTGTCGCATTCGTAATGAAGGCGTGAAATGCGCCTGCGTACTTCATGTCGGTTCCCGGATAACTTGCCTATATCTAATAGCAGTAGTGAATCCCCAGGTTAAAAGTCAAATTATTTCTGAATGCCGAAAGCCTCTCGCGCCAAACGTGCAAATCAGTTATTCTGATGCCGGATTCAACTGGCAGCCGGAGGAGAAACCCACCATGCGCAATATCCAACCCTATACCATTGAAATGGCTTTCGGCCTGATTAAAAACCGCAAGTCAAAACCCAGCGCGAATTCCTATGCCTCGAAATTGATGGCGGAGGGCACGCCCGCGATCGCGCAGCGCCTGGGCGAACAGGCGCTGGAAACCGTGATCGCCGCGATGCAGAACTCGCCCCAGCGCCAAGTGCGTCTGGCCGAGGAATCCGCCGACCTGCTTTATCACCTCCTCGTCCTCTGGGCCGATGCGGGGCTGGAGCCGCAGGACGTTTACGACATGCTCGCCTCGCGCATGAG
>JABDAM010000024.1:0-500 GCA_013289145.1 Alphaproteobacteria bacterium
ACTGCATCGGCGGGCTTCCCCAAAATCCGGCGGCCGAGGGTGACGATGGTATCCGCCGCCAGCACGGTATCATTTGGAAATTGCGCGGCGACGACGGCCGCTTTTTCCGCCGCCATGCGTTGCACATAGGGCAGCGGCAATTCATCCTTGCGCGGAGTCTCGTCGATATCGGCGGGCGCAACAGCATCAGGCGTGATACCGATTTGCGCGAGCAATTCCCGCCGACGCGGCGAGGCGGATGCGAGGATCAATTTCATCCGGCCTTGAACCAAATGCGGATCGCAACGACAACTAGAAATATCGCAAAAGCGCGCATCAAAATCTGTGTCGGTAATATGAGCGCAATGCGTGCGCCGAAATACGCACCAACAACCATGCCGATCGCAATGAATAATGCGATCCAAATGCTGGCCATAGGCAAATCGCCCGATTTCCAATAAGCGTAAACGCCAAGGATACCTACCGGCAACATCATCGCGGCGAGCGAGGATGCGTTAGCT
>JABDAM010000024.1:568-19930 GCA_013289145.1 Alphaproteobacteria bacterium
CAGAAAATCAGTGCGGGGACAATGATTGTCCCGCCACCAACGCCGAACATGCCAGAAATGACACCCGCGAGCAGGCCAATGACAACAGGAACAATTTGGGTCATGCGCCTCTCCTGCGGAGTAGGTTTATTTATACCGGAAAATCACGCGGCCCTTGGTGAGGTCGTAGGGCGTCATTTCAACGCGCACGCGGTCGCCGACCAGGATGCGGATGCGGTTTTTGCGCATCTTGCCGCTGGTGTGAGCCAGGATGCTGTGGCCGTTTTCCAGCTGCACGCGAAACATCGCGTTGGGCAGGAGTTCCAGCACTTGGCCGTCAAATTCGATAAGGTCTTCTTTGGACATGAGCGGTGGTTCTAGCGGATTATTCTTTCTCATTCAACAGCTTTAACAGCTGCGCATGAATTTTCGGGTTCGCGGCCAGGACGTTGTCGGCGTAGGGCAATTTATCCTTGGCGCCGTCGATGGTGGTGATGTATCCGCCCGCTTCCTGGACGATCAGCATGCCCGCGGCGAAATCCCACGCTTTCGGCCCCGCGGTCGGCATAAGCATCGGCCTTACCCGCCGCGACGTAGCAAAGCTCCAGCGACGTGCAGCCGAAAACGCGCGTATTGCCGACATGGGTTTTAATCGCCTTGTATTCTGCACGTTTCAAGCCGACATGGACGCGGCCCGGATAATGTTCATGCGCGACCACCACGGTATCTTCCAAATTAATGCGCCCCGAAACACGCAGGCGTTCGGCGTTCATATAAGCCCCCTGCCCGCGCTCCGCCCAATACATTTCGTCCGTAATCGGATTAAAGACCACGCCCGCCACCGGACGGCCTTTGTGCACCAGACCAATCGAAATCGCCCAGAACGGGATGCCGTGCATAAAGTTCGTGGTGCCATCGACGGGGTCAATCACCCATTCGTAGTCAGGATTTTTGCCGACGCGTTTGCCGCCCTCTTCCATCAGGAAACTGAAATCCGGCCGCGCCTTGGACAGTTCATCGAAAATGATTTTTTCGGATTTATAATCCGCCTGCGTAACGAAATCACCGATGCCCTTTTTAGTCACCTGTAATTTTTCCAATTCCCCAAAATCCCGCACCAGCGCCTTTCCCGCTTTTTCAGCGGCTCGGACCATGATGGTCATGTTGGCGGAACGTTGAGGGGAAGCCATTACTTCGCCCGTTCCACGTAAGTCGAATCTTCCGTGCGGACGATGATTTTTGTGCCTGCTTCAATAAACGGCGGGACCATAACTTTGACACCGTTCGATAAAATTCCGGGCTTATATGACGAAGATGCCGTCTGGCCTTTGACGACTGGTTCTGCTTCAACGACTTCCAATGTTACCGTATCAGGCAGAGTCACTGACAAAGGCTTGCCTTCGTAACTTTCCACTTCGACTTCCATACCATCCTGCAAAAACGCCGCCTGGTCGCCGATGATATCGGCATTGACGATAATCTGTTCGTAATTATCTTTTTGCATAAACGTATAACCGCTGTCGGCATCGCCATATAAAAATGTCGTTTCGATCTGGTCGAGGCGTACGCGCTCCACCATCTCCTGCGTCCGGAAACGGATTTCCTGTTTGTTGCCCGTGCGCACGTCGCGCAGGGTGATTTGCGAAACAGACGCGCCCTTGCCCGGCTGGTTGATTTCGTTTTTCACGACGACCATCAATTTGCCTTCGTGTTCCACAACATTGCCGCCGCGCAGGGTGATGGCTGCTACTTTCATTTGCTCTTGCCTTTCAGGTTTGCGGCGTTCATAGCAGGTTTCATGAATTGGTGGCAACCGGAAACCTTCCAAAAACGCCTGCCTTTATTGGTTCAGCGCCAAGCCGTGATCCGCGCAGTGCGCGCCTATTTCGACGGCCAGGGTTTCCACGAAGTCGAAACTCCCGCCCTCCAAATCTCGTCGGGGTTGGAGCCGCATATTATGGCTTTCAAAACCGTTTTGGAAAATCACGACGGTTCGCCGCGTTCGGAGATGTATCTCCACACCTCGCCCGAATTCGCGATGAAAAAACTGCTGACGGCGGGCGCGGGGAATATTTATCAGATTTGTCCCACGTATCGTAACCGCGAGCGGTCGCGCACGCACTCGCCGGAATTCGCGATGATGGAATGGTATCGCACCGGCGCGAATTATTGGCACATCATGGATGACTGCGTGCAACTACTGCGCGGCGTCGCGGCAGCATGCAAGATCGGCGAATACCGCCATCAGGACCGCCGCAGCAATCCGTTCGGCGTGTGGCAGGTGATTTCCGTGGATGAGGCCTTTCAGCAATATTGTAAAATTCCTTTGCTAGAAATTGTTGACGATGTCGCCGCGATGCACGGCCATGCCAAACGCATCGGCGTACGCACAGACGCGGGCGATGGCTGGGATGATATTTTCTTCCGCATCATGGGCGAGCGGATTGAACCCCTGCTCGGCTGCCCCGCGCCGACGTTGTTGTATGATTATCCCGCGCACATGGCGGCTCTGTCGCGCGTCAAAGCCGATGATCCGCGCGTGGCGGAGCGTGTCGAGTTATATGTCGCCGGTTTGGAATTGGCGAACGGGTTCAGCGAATTAACGGACGCGCGCCAGCAGTTATCACGGTTCGAAGCCGACATGGATTTGAAAGAACAAATTTACGGTTTCCGCTATCCTATCGACATGGATTTCATCGCCGCGCTTGAACACGGCCTGCCGGAATGCAGTGGGATCGCAATGGGCATCGACCGCCTGGTGATGCTGGCGATGGGGGCGGAGGATATTAATGAAATTATTTGGGCGCCTGTGGTTTAGATTTTCCTCTCCCTGGAGGGGAGAGGAGATTTTTGAGTTTAAAAATAAAAGCTAACAGCAATCCCATCAACACAAATGCACCAGCCTGATGCGTAACGGCGGGATGTAGATCGACTTGGGTTAGTACCGTTGCAATGCCGAGTGCGGGCTGGATAAAGCCCATCGCGGCGACGGCGTAACCCCAACGCGCGGCGGGTTGAGGCACCTTGCGCCGCCAGGTGACGAGGCCGATGCTGATGCACATTAAACTAGTCACATAAGCCAGCGTGCGGTGAATATATTGCACCACGCCGTGGTTTTCGAAATAGTTCAGCCACCAGGGATGCAACGCCCAAAACCCTTCGGGCGTCCAATGCCCGTTCATCAGCGGCCAGGTGTTGTAAACCAACCCCGCGCGCAGCCCGGCGACGAAAGCGCCCCAGATCAACGTCACCACCACCATGCCAAGGGCGGCGATGCTATGCCGGTAGAGAGGGGAGATTTTTTTCATTTCTCCCCTCTCCCTTCTCCTTTCTCCCTTCTATTGAAAGAGCTGTCCATAAACACGACAAATACAACGCCACCGCTAAAACCAGATGCGCCGCCAGGCGGTAATGCGACACGGCGGGGTCATGCACCAGACCGCTTGCCACCATCAGCCAGCCCATCACGCCTTGCGCGCCGCCGAGGGCAAGGATGCCAAGGAGCGGTGCGTGATAGCCGCGCGGAATTTCCCGCCGCGCCCAGAACCATGCCAATCCCGCCGCATAAACCAAACCAATCATGCGCCCCCATTCGCGGTGCACCCATTCCCACCAGAAAATGTTTTTGAATTCGGTGAGAGTCATGCCACGATTAACCAGCAGGTATTGCGGCGAGGTTTTATAGACATCAAACACCCGCGCCCAATCCGCCGCTCCCGCCGGCGGCAGTGCGCCACCAATCGGATTCCATTCCGCGATCGACAGGCCGGATTCCGTCAGGCGTGTGATTGCGCCGATAATCGCCATCACCATCACCATCGCGGCGACAGCAAACAGCCAGACCACCACCGCGCGTGTTTCGTTTTTCGAATTTTCCATGCGCGCAATTTAGCGCGACCCGCCTGCCCTATTCAAGGCCGGCGATATCGGCAGTGTCGAGTTTATGCAGCGCCTTGCCTTCGTAAACATGAATGGCGGCTTTATTGTTGTGGCTGGCGGCGCGTACGGTGACGGCGCGGTTGCGGCCGCCGTTTTTCGCGCGGCGCATCAGGTCCACCACATTGCGAAACAAATGCGCCGTGTCGTTTTGCGAGTTAATGATAAAATCGTCCCAGCCGATTACGGCGTAACCGATCGAAGCCGAAATCGGCAGCGCGACGCGCTTGCCGTTTTTATCGACCAATTGCGCGGTGTGATAATAATGCTCTGGATTGCCGATGACTTTATGTTTGATGTTTTCATACGTCGCGTCGTTGACCGGAACGATAATCGGCTGACGCCGGATGGCATTCACCATGCGCGTGACAATGCGGTCCGCGTCATCATAAGCCGCCGTGGCCGCCGAACGGTCGCGGTAGCATAATGGGAAAATGCAAAAGAATTCCTCGCCGCCCCAACGGGAGATCAGATCGCTGCCGGTATTGCCGCTGCGCAGCAAATATTCCTCCACGATCAGGCTGGCCAGGCAGCGCTGTGACGCCACGCTGGAATCCGAAGCTGCGTTAACGCGCGCGCAAGCCGCGATTTTGGCCGCAAAAGCTTTTAACACCGCGTCGCCGCCAAAGTGCGTCAGCATGGTATTGATGGATTTGAAATGGTCGATATCAATTTGCGCCACCAACAGGCCGCCGCCCTTGCCGTGATCCAGGGCGATCTGAAAATCCTGAGTGCGGGACAGGCTTTTTAACGAAGCCACATAACGGTCATAACCGTGCCGGTTTGGCAAACCCGTCAGGCCGTCGTAATAAGCGATGCGCGACGCTTCGGCCAATTGGCCGCGGAGTTTCTGAACTTCCAGACGTAAATTCAAGGCTTCCTGAATCAAATCGGCGCGAGATAATTCTTCAAGTTCGGACGATGCAGGCAACATTGGCGTGCGCGAATTGTACTCGTGTATGCGGGATAAAGGAAGCGTTTATTCCTCGCCCATGCGCAGCGCGGCGATAAAGGCGCTTTGCGGGATTTCCACGTTCCCCACTTGGCGCATGCGTTTTTTGCCTTCTTTTTGTTTTTCGAGCAGTTTCTTTTTCCGGCTGATGTCGCCGCCGTAGCATTTCGCCGTCACGTCTTTACGCATTGCCGAAACCGTTTCGCGCGCGATGACACGGCCGCCGATGGCCGCCTGGATGGCGATTTTGAACAGCTGTTTTGGAATCAGGTCTTTGAGGCGTTCGCACAGCATCCGCCCGCGCCGCTCGGCTTGGCTGGCGTGCACCACCATCGACAGCGCATCCACCGGATCCGCGTTGACCAGGATCGCCATTTTTACCAGGTCGCCTTCGCGGTAACCATCTAGTGTATAATCAAAACTCGCATAGCCGCGCGAGATGGATTTCAGGCGGTCGTAAAAATCAAATACGACTTCATTGAGCGGCAAACGGTAAACCAACATCATGCGGTTGCCGACATAGTTCATTTCCACCTGCTCCCCGCGCCGTTCTTCACAGAGTTGCAGCAGGCCGCCGAGGTATTCCTGCGGGCATAAAATCGTCGCCTTGATCCAGGGTTCTTCGATATATTTGATCAGCGTGACATCGGGGAAATCCGCCGGATTATATAATTCAATCATCTTCCCCATGTTAACGCCGCCCGACATATGGAGGCGGTAAACCACCGACGGCGCGGTGGCGATCAAGTCCAGGTTAAATTCGCGTTCTAACCGTTCTTGAATAATTTCCATGTGCAGCAGGCCGAGGAAGCCGCAACGGAAACCCATGCCGAGCGCGGCGGAGGATTCCTGTTCATAATGAAAACTTGAATCGTTGAGTTTCAATTTACCCAAGCTTTCGCGCAGTTTTTCAAATTCGCTGCTATCGGTTGGGAAGAGCGAACAAAAAACCACCGGAATGGACGGTTTAAATCCGGCCAGCGGTTCGGCGGCGGGCGTGCGTTCCAGCGTGATCGTATCACCGACTTTGGTGAGTGAAATATCCTTCACGCCCGCGGTGATAAAACCCATCTCGCCCGGGCCGAGCGTGCCGGTGACAACGATTTTCGGCGTAAAAATACCGACGCGGTCAACGTCATATGCCGCACCTGTGCCCATAAAGCGCACTTTCTGGCCGGTCTTTAATTCACCGTCAACGACGCGCACCAGAATGATGACGCCAAGGTAAGCATCGTACCAGCTATCCACCAGCAAGGCCTTCAGCGTGCTGGACCTGTCGCCTTTCGGCGGCGGTAAAATTTGCACGATCTTTTCGAGAAGCTCTTCGATGCCGATGCCGGACTTAGCGGAAATTTCCGCCGCATTGGAACAGTCAATGCCGATGACTTCTTCAATCTGCTCTTTCACGCGCTGCGGGTCTGCGGCGGGGAGATCGATTTTATTGATGACGGGCAGGATTTCGTGATTGTTATCAATCGCCTGATAAACATTCGCCAGGGTTTGCGCCTCAACGCCCTGGGTGGAATCCACCACCAGCAACGAACCTTCACAGGCCGCCAGGCTGCGCGAAACTTCATAGGCGAAATCCACGTGGCCGGGCGTGTCCATCAGGTTGAATTGATAGTCTTTGCCGTCTTGCCCTTTGTACGATAGGCGCACGGTTTGCGCCTTGATGGTGATGCCACGCTCGCGCTCGATATCCATGCTGTCCAGGATCTGCGCCTTCATTTCACGCATTTCCAGGCCGCCGCATTTTTCAATCAGGCGGTCGGCCAGCGTGGATTTTCCATGGTCGATATGCGCGATAATCGAGAAATTGCGGATGTGGGACAAATCAGTCATGGCAAGGACATAACACTTTTAACTATAATATCAAACAAAAACGCCCCACCCAAAATCTTGGGCGGGGCGTTTTCAATATTTTAAACCGAACTTACTTCGCGTTAATCGTGTCGTCGGTTCTAGGCGATTTCGTCGCAGCGCCTTTTACAACAGGCTTTGCAACGACTTTGCCGTCTTTTTTCACTACAACGTGGTGGTGATGCTTGCTGTGCATCATCGGGCCAGGCGTTTTCATTGCGCCTTGCGGGCCGACCTGGCACGGATTGCCAATCTGGCAAGTGGTGTAGCTGCCGTCAGCCAAGTGACGAACGGTACAAGCCGCCAGCAGGGCGGGCGCAAGCAAAAGCACAAGTGCTGCTTTTGATAGTTTCATAGTAAACCCTCCTTTAAAGGTAGGAAAAAATTACGGGATTCTGTGGGCCAGCGTCAAGCAAGGGGAAATGCGTTTCCTGGCCCCTGTTGCATTTATGCACCGATACCGGCCGGCCTAACTAATTAATTTTCAATGGTTTTACCAAAAGAGTTGTGCCTTCAAAGGCCGAGACTTCCAAGGCGTCACCCGTTTTCAGGGCGGCGCCGTCGGCGCTGCGCACCGGCCATTCAACGCCGTCGATTTGTATGCGGGATGTGCCGTCCGGCCCGTCTTGGGTCGCGGAGCCACGGCGGCCAACCAGGCGCGCGGCGCGGGCGTTCAGGTGGGGAGCGTCGGTCGCGCGGCCATGGGCGAGCCGCACGTAACGGCGGCCGAGGTAAAGCGCCAGAATGGATAGGATAACAAAGACCACCACCGCGCCCGTCCAGGGCAGATCGGGAGCGAAGTATAAAATGACGCTGGTGACGAAAGCCGCAATCCCCGGCCAGAGCAGCCAGTTCGACGGCACCGCGATTTCAAAGATGACCATGATCAGCGCCGCGGCCAGCCAGCTGTAGGCGCCGCCGGAGAGAATGGAGGTTATGAGTTCCTGCATCAATCCGTTATAGGCGGCGGCGCAGAGGATGCCAAGGGCACCGGGCAATAGAGCGCCCATCAAGGAAAGTGGGGAACAATCCCATGCACCTGAATTTCCAGTTCTTATGTTGCGAATTTGTTCCTATTTTTGCAACATTGTTGCCCGTCTAAAGTGACGTGATAAGGGGTGAAAATTGTGAAATGTTATTTCCCTTTTTCCACCTGGGCGTATTCCAGTTCAACCGGCGTTGCGCGGCCGAAGATGGAGACGGAGACTTTGAGGCGCTGGCGGTCTTCGTCGACCTCTTCCACCGTGCCGGTGAAGCTGTTGAACGGACCGTCTGTGACGCGCACGCTGTCGCCGATGTCGTAGGTGATGAGGCTGCGCGGTTTTTTCTCAGCGCCTTCGCTGCCGCCTTTGCCTTGGTTAATCAGTTTTTGCGCTTCTTTTTCGGTGATCGGCGTCGGCTTTTTGCCCGCGCCGAGGAAACCCGTGACGCGGTCAATCGCCGTGACCAAATGCCATGCGTCATCCGTCATCGCCATCTGCACCAGCACGTAACCGGGCATGAATTTTTTCTCGACCTGTTTGCGCTGACCGCGTTTGATTTCGATCACTTCCTCGGTCGGAATTAAAATCTCGCCGAATTGTTCGGCGATGCCCTGTTTCGCGGCCTTTTCGCGGATGATCTGCTGCACGCGGTTTTCAAAACCGGAAAAAACATGCACGACGTACCAACGCAGTTTCGGGCCATCTGCGGCAGGCGCCTGTTGAGTTTGATTTTCGGTTGCAACTTCTGACATTTTTTATACTCCTGATGAAAATAAACTTAGCAAGCCGCGCACCAGATGCTGCACGGCGAAATCCACACCGAATAAAAAGAGTGAGGCCAAAACGACCATCCAAACCACCATGCCGGTCGTGATGCCGGTTTCCTTGCGGTTGGGCCAAGTGACCTTGTTGGCTTCCTGGCGGACTTCGGCAATAAATTTGCCGGGGTCGATTGGTTGTTTTTCTTTCTCACTCATCTTTTTTCCTTCGTTACCAGCCCGCCTTCGTTTCGCCTGCGCTGCGCCATGGCTTAACTACGGCGAGGCATAAGATTTTGTAACGCTCGCTGATGCTCACTAACAAAATCTAATGGCAGGGGCGACAGGGATCGAACCTGCAACCCTCGGTTTTGGAGACCGATGCTCTACCAATTGAGCTACACCCCTGTGCGACCATTTGGGCCCTTTGATTTTTACAAAGTCCCCGACAGTCTTCGGCCGCCGGGAGAGGTCTCACGGCGGCCGATATCATGGGTTATATGCCCTTCTTGCGCGCCCGTCAATGAAATTATGCGCCTGCCCGCCTGAAAGACGGCGGTGCAAGTATTCTTTTGCTTGCTTTTCAGCCGCCTGATTTGGGATAATGGCCCCATGAACTGGAAATTCCCACTTTTCCGCCGCGCCAGAAATGCAGAGCCTTTATTGCCTGTAAAGGCAGAACAACCTCCGTCATTGGAGGCCGGCCATTTTCTGACTTTGGAAGATGTGGATGCAGCCCTTGGCGAGACCGTCAGCAAACGCGACGCCCTGGCGACCTGGCTGCAAAGCCATAACGATTTCACCACGCAAGAGCATGAATACGTCAAAGACGGCGTGGCATGTTATACGCCTGGGGTCATTTCGTCTGAAATATTATTTGTGCACGCTTTGGGCCTGTTAGGTTATCAGGCCCAAAAAATGGATAGAAAGTTCCAGCGTAAAGTACAAAATGGATGGGAGTATCTGGATTTTTCAATCACCCTCCAGATCAGCCAGAACGATATGCCGTTAATGGAAGCGGAATTGAATTTTGCATACGAGTGCAACAAATATAAAGGGGAAATGCGGATTCCAAATCATAGCGACGGTTCACGCGCTACTTTAATGTCATTTCGAAAGAAAATAGACGAACTCGACGAAATCATCCCCGGATTTAGAGACGCGATTGAGAAAACCGATGCGCTGTATATTGAACATACAAAAAACTGCGCCGATTATCATCTGCTGGAAGACCGCATAACGCAATTGCATGACATCCAGGATATTTTTAAACCTTTGGCGTATGATGTGACGCTCACCCTCGGCCAGCAAGCAGGTCTGTATGCCAGCGATTTGGACGGCGGCGGCGAACAATTAAAAACCGTCATGGTAAAATTGCGAAGCAAATTGTGCATGCCGAAACTAAGTGAAGTTTTGCAGTTATCCGTGCCGCAATCCGGCGATGACGAATTTACAAAGACGATGAATATTATCATCGGCAATCTGCGTGAACTTTCCGATGATTTCCTGCCGGAATCCGAACAGGCGGAAAACCTCCGGCAATCAACCGCGGGCCTGGCCCGGACCTTAATCCGGTCGGGCCGCAAATTGACGCAAATCAGCGGCCATATTGAACAGGTGGACAAGGATTTATTGCCGGGATTTGCACAGCTGATGCGCGCGCAGCCGACGACCGGCACTCCCCAAACCCAGGTTACCATACAGCCATAAACGCCTTGCGGTTGCCGTAATTCTGGCTATATTGCCCGCCTCACGCAACCTTTGGACAGCAATATGACCGATACTCCTCCTTCACCCCCTACCACTGCAACCACCGCCGCGCCTGATGCGCCCGCGGGCGCGCCAACGACGGCGGGCGGTTCGCCTGACTTTATGCAATTCCTGCCGATCATCGCGATTGGTTTTGTCATGTATTTCCTGATCATCCGCCCGCAGCAGCAGCGCATGAAAGAACACAAAACCGCCATGAGCGCTTTGAAACAGGGCGACCGCATCGTCACCGGCGGCGGCATTATTGGCACCATCGTGCATGCGCCTGAAAACACGGCCGAGATTACCGTTGATTTGAATAACGGCACGCATGTTTCCGTTTTGCGCTCCACCATTTCCCATGTCATCAAGCCCGAAGCGGCGAACGATGACGGCGCGGCGAAAAAAAGCGCATGATATCCGCATCAAATGCTCCCCTCTCCCTGCAGGGAGAGGGACGCAAATGCTTAGTGAGGAGCGTAAGCGACGAACTTAGCATTTGCTGGGTGAGGGGGACGGGAGGCGTTCCTATCCTGACATTTCCGAGCGACCTCACCTCCCCCTCATCCGGCCTTCGGCCACCTTCTCCCTGCAGGGAGAAGGAAAACAGTTAGAGGCCGACATGCACTCCATGCCTAAATGGAAAATATATTTAATCGTCGCCATCACCCTGCTCGGCGCGGTTTACGCTGCGCCGAATTTGTTGCCGAATAATATTGTCGGCGCATTGCCGTCGTGGTGGCCGCATCAGACGGTGAGCCTTGGCCTCGATCTGCAAGGCGGCGCGCAGTTGCTGATGAAGGTTGAAGTCGATAAGGCGCTGGGCGATTATTACGAAGGCCTGACCGACAGCGTGCGCCGTGAATTCCGTGAGGCGAATATCGGTTATCGTGATCTGGCCGCGACGGGGGATGGTTTATCGCTCACGGTGCGCGACGCGGCGCACATGGATGACGCCAAGGCGAAATTGCATAAACTCGATCCGAATTTGACGGTGACGCAAAATGACACGCAATTGAAAGTGCGCCTGTCCGATGTCGGCCTGAAACAGCGCCGCGATCAGGCGATGGAGCAATCCATCGAAATCGTGCGCCGCCGGATTGATGAAACCGGCACCAAGGAACCCGTCATCGCGCGCCAGGGCGTAGACCGGATTATTTTGCAGCTGCCCGGCGTGGATAACCCGGAACGCATTAAACAGATTTTGGGCAAGACGGCAAAACTGTCATTCCACATGGTGGACATTGATGCCTCGCCCGATGCATTGGTTGCGCCGATGGGCGATTTGCGCCTGCCGATGCAGGAAGATGCGACGAAATTTTTGATGGTAAAGCAATCGTCGCTGATTACCGGCGATATGCTGCGTAACGCGAGCACGAGCTTTGACCAAAACGGCCAGCCCGTGGTGAGTTTTGAATTTGATGGCGTCGGCGCGCGGCGGTTCGCGGATGTGACGACGCAAAACGTCGGCAAGCCTTTTGCGATTGTGCTGGACGATAAAATCATTTCCGCGCCCGTGATCCGTGAACCTATCACCGGCGGCGCGGGCCAAATTTCCGGGCATTTCGATACGCAGGGCGCGAATGATTTGTCGCTGCTGCTGCGCGCCGGCGCTCTGCCCGCGCCGTTAACAATTATCGAAGAACGCACGGTCGGCCCGACGCTGGGCGCGGATTCGATTGTCGCGGGGCGCAATGCGTCGCTGATCGGTATGGGGTTGGTGAGCGTGCTGGTGATTGTGTCTTATGCGCTATGGGGACTGTTCGCCGTCGGCGCGTTATTCGCGAATATGATTTTCATTTTCGCGGTGATGTCGTTGTTCCAGGCGACGTTAACCCTGCCCGGCATCGCCGGGATGGTTTTGACGATTGGTATGGCCGTTGACGCGAACGTGTTGATTTTCGAACGCATCCGCGAGGAATACCTGGGCGGCCGCACACCATTGGCCGCGATTGACGCCGGTTACGCGCGCGCGATGTCGGCGGTGGTGGATACCAACCTGACCGCCTTTATTTCCGCGCTGGCCCTGATGTCCTTCGGCGTCGGGCCGGTGCGCGGCTTTGCGGTGACGTTGATTATTGGCGTTGTGACGTCCCTATTCTCTGCCGTCTGGTTGACGCGTTTGATTTTGATGACGTGGTATGGCTGGACGCGCCCCAAAGAATTGCCTTTTGCCCAAAAAACATAGAATCGAGTTAATCATGTTCAAACCCATTCGTCTGATCCCCGATAATCCTAACATTCCGTTTTTAAAACTGCGCATGCCCGCGCTGTGCCTGTCGGCGTTTTTGATTATCGCGTCGCTGGCGCTGTGTTTCACAGTCGGTCTGAATTTCGGCATCGATTTCAAAGGCGGCCTGGTGATTGAAGCGAAGTTTAAAGACGCGCCGGATGTCACTGCGCTGCGCACGGAATTAAACGGCCTGAACCTCGGCCAAATCACTTTGCAACAAGTCGGCGCGGATGCGTCCGATGTTATGTTCCGCATTCCGCAGCAAACCGGCGGCGACGCGGGCAACCAAACCGCCATCGCCGCCGTGCGCGGGCATTTTGGCGACCGCGTCGCGGAATACCGCCGCATCGAAGCCGTCGGCCCGCAGGTGGGCGGGGAATTGATTAAGACATCTATATACGCCGTGCTGCTGTCGATCGGCGGAACGCTCTCCTATTTATGGTTTCGTTTCGACCGCGGCTTTTCCATCGCGGCGGTGGTGTGTTTGCTGCACGACGTGATTTTAACGCTGGGATTTTTCGCGATTTTGCATCTGGATTTTGATCTCTCCACCGTCGCGGCGGTGCTGTTGATTTCGGGTTATTCGTTGAATGATACCGTTGTGGTGTTCGACCGCGTGCGGGAGAATATGCGCAAATACCGTTCCAAACCGTTCTTGGAAATCGCGCATTTGTCGCTGAACGAAACCTTGTTCCGGACGATGATGACGTCGGGCACGACATTGCTTGTGCTGGTATCGCTGTTCGTTTTCGGCGGCGAAGTCATCCGTAACTTCACCACCGCGCTGATCTTCGGGATTGTGATCGGGACTTATTCGTCGATCTATGTAGCGACGCCAGTGTGGTTGTTGTTGGAGAAGAAACGCGCCTAAATCAAGGAGTCAAGGCCGCGCGGCCCGCCGGTCTCATGACGTATGGAGAAATGCTATTAAACGTTATTTCTTCATTCAGAATTTTACTCTGCTTTTGCAGCATCTCAATAGTGGCCACTTGCACCGCATTTCTGACATGCACAGGATCTTCATTTAACAACGAAGCCAGCTTGCTCCGATTGCCTTCTGAAGCCAGTTTTTTAACCAATTCGCCCAATGCCTCGCCTGCAAACGCCATCGCAAGATTATTTTCATCTATGGGACGGGTGAATGTCGGGGCCCAATTGAAACCCTGCGCAATTTCCTTGGAGGCATTAAATACTGCCAGCAACACCCCTTTATTATTGCCATTCGGGATTGCTTTAATTTCGTCAAATTCAAATGCAGGCATATTGGCTCCCTTTGTTAGTTAATAAGTTAACTGTGATTTAGCAAAATAATGCGTCTTAAGTAAAGGAAAAATTTAATCCCCGCTCCCCGGCAAATCACTGAAATGATCCGGATATTTATCCGGCACGTCTTTAAATTCTTCCGCCTCCGCCATGCCGGGTTTTTTGCGGGTGATATTCGGCCACGGCCCCGTTGAAAACTCCCGGTTCAATTCCAGAAACTTCGCCGCGCGGCCGTCGGTGTCGGGGACGATGGCGTTGATGGGGCATTCCGGCTCACACACCCCGCAGTCGATGCATTCGTCGGGGTTGATGACGAGCATGTTTTCGCCTTCATAGAAACAATCGACCGGGCAGACCTCCACACAGTCGGTATATTTGCACTTGATACAGGCATCGAGGACGACAAAAGTCATGGCTGGCGGCGAATCCGTAGGTTTGCTATTTTTCCCCGCCACTATAGGACGCCCAGGGATGTTCAGTAAAGTTAGCTTTGAGATCGAATTACAGCGCGACGGCCGCTGGATGGCCGAGGCCACCTATGAGCAGGAGGAAGATGCGCGCGTGATGCTGGCCAAATTGCTGCGCAGCCGCGACGATTGCACGGCCGGGCGCATTATGAAGCAGACCACGTCGATGACGGGCAATACCCGCAGCGGCGAAATTTTCCAGCAGGCGCGCGACGCCAAGGATGCACCGCTGACGTTAACGGGCAATCCGGAAACCGCGCCGGTGTGCAAGGATGCCGATACCTGTTTCGCCCTGCCCGCGCGCATGGCGATGGCGCGGCTGTTGAAAATGTTTCTGGATAAATTTCAAATCGGGCCGATGGAGCTGTTACACAGTCAAAGTTTTTTGAAAAAGTTTGATGAGGCGACGACGCTGATCGCCGCCGGATTTCATCAGGTCGGCACGGCGCAGGCCAAACAATTGGGCATCACGACGAACGAACGCATTGCCGCACTGATGGATTTTTATAAACAAATTCACGCGCGCGCGAAACGCTTTATGGATATGCGTAAAAGTCTGCCGGGATTGCTGGCGGACGACATCAATACGACGCACGCGGCTGTGCTGCGCGATAACGCGGCGGCGGCGCAGGTGAATTTCAACCATCTGGTGACGTTCGAATTTCAAACCGGCATGTATGTGGCGCGCGAACAGAAGCTGAGCGTTATCGTCACCTGGTTTAACGAAGCGAAAGAAAAAGAACTCCGCGCCTGGCTGGACGAATGGATCGCGGATTATTTGTGCTTTCCGGAGATTATCGACGGCCTGCTCGGCCAACAGTTTAATTTTTATGAATTTCTGTTGCGCGTGATTGAGGTTGCGCTGGGCAACAAGAAATTGACAAAATCAGCCGACAGCCCGCAATTAACGTCGCTCCGCACGGCTTTGGCGTCGGGCGCGCTGCCGATGTCGCAAACAGTTTTGGTGGACCGTTTGGTGCGCGAAATCCGCACGGAAAAACCGCTGGACCGCCGCGACATCGAACGCGAGGAAATTTTAATCAAGGATCTGGAAAGAGCCCTGCGGATGGAAGGCGGCGCGATGCTCGGCGGCCGCGCGACCGAAGATGCAATCGCCGCGCGAAAACTCCGCGAACGCAAACGCAAACTGCGCGCGATGGGATTGGATGATGTGGCGGATAATATCTAGTCTTACCGTTTGACTTACCGGTAAGACTATGGTAAGATAAATGCATGAAACACAAAATTCGCCTCTCCACCAAGGGCCAGATCGTCATCCCGCTCCATGCGCGTGAGCGCTTTGGCTGGCTGGCCGGCAAGGATTTAATCGCTGACGAAAAAGAAGACGGTCTTTTCATCTCCCGCCCCCAAGGCGCCAGTTGGGAAGAAATCCAGTCTGTTTCGGGCAGCCTAAAATATGACGGCCCCGCAAAAACCATCGCCGATATGAACGAAGGCATCGCGGAAGCCATGCGGGAAAAATATGATCGCCGTTGATACCAATGTACTTATTCGCTTGCTGGTGAAAGATGATGCGGCGCAAAACCGGATTGCGGAAGAATTATTTCATACAGCGTCCATATTTATCGGCATCACGGTTTGGCTGGAAAGTTTCTGGGTGCTGCGCAAGGTCTATCGCATTCCGGTGCCGGATATCCTGGCGCAATTCCGGAAATTGATCGCTATGCCAAATGTGCAGACGGAAAATTTTGAACTGGTGGCGCTGGCTTTATCTTACACGGATAGGAAAATTGACCTGGACGATGCACTGCATCTGGCAACCGCGCATCGTGCTTTGGGCTTTGCCACCTTCGATGAAGATTTGATTAAACGCGCAAAACCCCTTTGCAAAGGCGTTGCGAAACCCAATCAATTCTTTTCGCGCACCGCAGTCAAAAAATAATTTACGCCGGTATCACGCGACAGCGCGAACATCGCCGCGCCGGCGCGCAGCGGATTGATTTGCAAGCCCGTAATATCGCGCACGGTCAATCCGGCGGCTTCGCACGCGGCCGCGAGTTCGGCGGGCTGAACAAATTGCCGCCATTCATGCGTGCCGCGCGGGACGAGGCGCAAAATTTCCTCCGCCGCGATTTTGGCGAGCAGCAGGGATTTCGCCGTGCGGTTGATGGTGGAAAAAATAATTAATCCACCGGGCCGCAGCAATCGCGCCGCATTCGCGACAAAAGCGGCAGGGTCGGCGACGTGTTCGAGAATTTCGAGTGCGGTAATAACGTCATAAGAATCGAGATTTTTATTTCTCGCTTCTCGCCTCTCGCCTCTCGCCTCTAATTCCTCCAGCGCCGCCATGCGGTAATCAATTTCCAGCCCCTGCGCCGCCGCATGGGCGCGTGCGGCGGCGATAGCATTCGCGCTGGTATCAATCCCGGTCACCTGCGCGCCCAGCCGCGCCAAGGGTTCGCACACCAATCCGCCACCGCAGGCGATATCCAGAATCCGCCGCCCTTTCATCTGCCCGATTTGCGCGACCAAATATTCCATCCGCAGCGGATTAAGCATATGTAAAGGCCGGAACGGCCCGTGTTCATCCCACCATTCGCCGCCGATGGCGTTAAATTGTTCGACTTCAGATAAAATCCGGGATGTTCTTGCCATTAAGGACTTTTAACTCAAAGAATATATAACACCAGCATAAAGTTTTCGTTTCACGCCGTGGAAATAAATCTAAAAGCAAAAAAATCTTGACATATCAGTTTAAATCGTGTACAAATTTAGTCATATTAATTTAAAAATTAGCTTAATTTTGAAAGGATAATAAAAATGTCATATTCTAAAGGCCAATTTGCTATCCGCTTTTCATTAGAACAAGGGCAATCCATCGCGGCGGCTTTCAGGGTTGTAGGGGCGCTGTGCCTGGTCGCGCGCGACCTGATAGAATATCATCATTGGACAGGCGCTTGCACAAGCGTGGTGCCCTTGGTTGCAGCATTGCTGATGCTGGTGTTTTTTCCTCAGAAAAAGGGCGTTGTCGAACTTTCGGCTGTATTTAGGGCGCTTTCCGGCATTCCACTGGCCATGGACGGGTTTGCACGGGGAGATTATGGCGAAGCCCTGACGGGGATTTTATTCTTTGGGAAAATTTATGAAGGCTTTAACGGCCCATGGATTCGAAGCAAAATTTACAGCCTGCGATCTAATAATTTTATGACCCGCCTGGCGCTGCAAATGACGAAGGCCCCATTGAAAAAGAGCGGGATCATTGGTCTGGTGCGTGAAACGCCAATGCTGATCACAAGCATCTTTATGTTCACAAACGGCTTTGGATTGGCAACGTCTGTGCTGAGAGTCCTGGCGGAAATTGTGCTGCTCACCGCGCGTCCGTCTTACGCTCATCAGGCTAAAATTATACGGTTTCAATCCCCTGCCGTTGATGACTTCGGATCCGCGCAAGCAGAGTCGATTGCCTGATCTGATCAAAACCATCTTGTCTTTATGATTTTGCTGATTTACGAAAACTGTCATGTCTTTAATCGTCCAAAAATTCGGCGGCACGTCGGTCGGCGACATCGACCGCATTATGAAAGCGGCGGAGAAAACGCGCGCGGAATTTGATCGCGGCAATCAACTGGCGGTCGTGGTATCCGCCATGTCGGGCGTGACCAATCAGCTCGTCGCCTATTGCGACGCGATTACCGATGATCACGATACGCGGGAATATGACAGCATCGTCGCGTCTGGCGAACAGGTTACAGCAGGACTATTCGCGCTCGCGCTGCAAAAATACGGCCTTAAGGCGCGCTCCTGGCTCGGCTGGCAAGTGCCGATTGTGACGGACACCCAGCACGGCCGCGCGCGTATTGTGGATATTCAAACCGAAGATCTGCGCGCCTGCCTCGCCGCCGGTGAAATCCCGGTCGTGGCGGGCTTTCAAGGCTTGTCGGACGGCGGGCGGATTTCAACATTGGGCCGCGGCGGCAGCGATACTTCGGCGGTCGCGCTGGCGGCGGCGTTGAATGCGGAGCGCTGTGATATTTATACCGATGTCGACGGCGTTTACACGACCGATCCGCGCATCGTCACGCGTGCGCGCAAAATCCCGCGCGTATCGTTTGAAGAAATGCTGGAAATGGCATCCGTCGGCGCCAAGGTTTTACAGGTGCGATCCGTCGCCATGGCGATGCGCCACCGCGTGCGGGTACAGGTGCTGTCAACTTTCGCGCCGGAAATAGGCTCTGACCTGCCGGGAACTTTAATTGTGGACGAGGATGAAATCATGGAAAAAGAATTGGTCAGCGGTTTGGCGTTCTCACGCGACGACGCGAAAATCACGTTGGAAGGCGTGCATAACGCACCCGGCCTGGCGGCCAGTATTTTCGCGCCGCTATCGAACGCGGGCATCATCGTGGACATGATCGTGCAAGATATCGCGCTGGGCAAGGACGCGATTACGAATATGACGTTTACGGTCGGCAAACGCGATCTGGCGCAGGCGGTGCGGCTGTTTGAAGAGGAACGCGCGGCGGGCCGTTTGAATTTCAAAGCCATCCACACCGACAGCGACATCGTGAAAATCTCCGCCATCGGCGTGGGCATGAAATCACAATCAGGCGTGGCGTTGAAGATGTTCCAAATCCTGGCGGAAAAAGGGATTAATATTGAGGTGATTTCCACATCCGAAATTAAAACATCGGTGTTGATTAAGGATGCTTATACCGAACTGGCGCTGCGCGCGTTGCATACGGCTTATGGGTTGGATGCGGCATAAAAGAACAGTCCCTCTCCCCCACTTGCGGAGGAGAGGTTAGGAGAGGGGGAGCTGCCGCATGCACCATGCCAACGAACGAAAACCCCGCAAACGCTATGTCCCAACCGACCGCGCCAAACAACTCCGCCATGATCAAACCAAACCCGAAGCAATGGTCTGGCAAATTTTGCGCGCTCACCGTTTTGAAGGATTAAAATTCCGGCGCCAGGTAATCATCGGCCCCTACGTCGCCGATTTTTGCTGTGAAGAACGCAAAGTGATTATCGAAATCGACGGTGGTCATCATCATGAAGAAATGGATGCCGCGCGGACGGCGTTTTTGGAGGCCAAAGGTTACCGCGTTATCCGTTACGGCAATGATTATATTTTGCGACATCGCGATTATTTTGCGGATGATTTGCGTTATAAACTCGGGCTGGTCTCTGGCGGAACCACCCCCTCTCCTAACCTCTCCCC